>DASURM010000173.1:0-7738 GCA_036280035.1 Burkholderiaceae bacterium
AATGAACTCGTTGAAGATTCTGGTCGGCCTGACTGCCGGGCTGGCGGTCGCGGCCACGACCTGGGCTGCCGAGCCGGTGAAGGTCGGCCTGATCCTGCCGATGTCGGGGCCGTTCGCCGCCTACGGCAAGCAGATCGAGCACGGCGTCAAGCTCTACCTCGCGCAGCACGGCGACACCTACGGCGGACGCAAGGTCGAGCTGATCCTCAAGGACGACAACCCCGGCACTTCGGGCGACGTCGACAAGCGGCTCGCGCAGGAGCTGGTGGTCAAAGACAAGGTCGACGTCCTCGCCGGCTTCGGCCTCACCCCATCGGCCTTCGCCGTAGCGCCGGTCGCCACCGAAGCGAAGAAGCCGATGGTCGTGATGAACGCGGCGACCTCGTCGATCACGACCAAGTCGCCGTACATCGTGCGCGCCTCGATGACGCTGCCGCAGAACTCGGCGCCGATCGCAACCTGGGCAGCGAAGAACGGGATCAAGACGGTGTTCACGCTGGTCGCCGACTACGGCCCGGGCATCGACGCCGAAACGCAGTTCAAGAAGACGTTCACCGCCGCCGGCGGGCAGATCGTCGGCGAGGTGCGCGCGCCGGTGAGGAACCCCGACTTCGCGCCCTTCCTGCAGAAGATCAAGGACACCAAGCCCGACGCGGTGTTCCTCTTCCTGCCACCCGGGGCCGAGACGATCGCGTTCATGAAGGGCTTCAAGGAGCGCGGCCTGGAACAGGCGGGGATCCGGCTGATCTCGACCGGCGACCTGCCCGACGAGGACATCCTCGACGCGATCGGCGACTCGGCGCTCGGGCTGGTGACCTCGTTCCACTATTCAGAGGCTCACAAGTCGCCCGAGAACCAGGCCTACGTCGCGGCGTACTACAAGGCCTATCCGAAGGACCGGCCCAACTTCATGTCGGTCGGCGGCTACGACGGCATGCACCTGATCGCCGAGGTGCTGAAGAAGACCGGCGGCTCGACCGACGCCGACAAGTTCATCGACGCCGCCAAGGGCATGAAGTGGACGAGCCCGCGCGGCCCCGTGAGCATCGATCCGGCCACGCGCGACATCGTGCAGAACATCTACATCCGCAAGACCGAGCGCGTCGACGGCAAGCTGCAGAACGTCGAGTTCGACCAGGTCGACAACTTCAAGGACCCCGGCAAGCAGTGACGGCCGCCGGGCGCGACGCCGTCGCTCGGGCAGGGAGGGGGCGGTGACGATCCTCTTCGACGGCATCGCGTCGGGGGTGCTTCTGTTCCTGATCAGCGTCGGCCTGTCGGTGACGTTGGGGCTGATGAAATTCGTCAACCTCGCGCACGGCGCGTTCGCGATGTTCGGCGGTTACGTCTGCGTCACGCTGCTCAACCGCGAAGGGGTGCCGTTTCTCGCGACGTTGCCGGTGGTGATCGTCGCGTCGGCGGTGGTCGGCGTCGTGCTCGAGCGGCTCTTGTACCGGCGGCTTTACGGCGCGTCGGATCTCGATCAGGTCCTGTTCTCGCTGGGTCTGGTCTTCGTCTCGATCTCCAGCGCGCAGTTCCTGTTCGGCTCGCAGCAGCAGCCGCTGCAGTTGCCGGCGATGCTGTCGGGGCAGTTGCACCTGCCGGGGTTCGATATCGGCGTCTATCGCCTGTTCATGATCGTCGTCGGGTTCGCGCTCGCGATCGCCTTGCAGTGGATGATCGCGTACACGGCGTTCGGCGCCCGGCTGCGCGCGTCGGTCGACAACCAGCGCGCCGCGCGCGGCCTGGGCATCGACGTCGACCGCGTCTTCGTGGCCACGTTCGCGCTCGGCTCCGCGCTCGCCGGTCTGGGCGGGGCCCTCGGCATCGAGATGATCGGGCTCGACCCCGAGCTGCCGGTCAAGTACATCGTCTACTTTCTGATCGTCGTCGCCGTCGGCGGCAGCGGCACGATCAAGGGGTCGCTGTACGCCTCGCTGCTGCTCGGCGTGTTCGACGTGCTGGGCAAGTATTACGTGCCGCAGGTCGGCGCGTTCGTGATCTACGCGGTGATGATCGTCGTGCTGATCGTGCGCCCGCAGGGCCTGTTCGGCCGGACGCTCACGCGATGAGCGACGCACGGCCGCTCCGAAGGCGCTCGCTCCCCCTTGGGGGGACGGCCCGCAGGGCCAAGGGGGCGACATGAGTGCCCGCGCCGGTTTCGACGTCGCGCGGATGCGCCGCGCGGCGCGCTGGCGCTGGCCCGAGGGGATCTTCTGGCTGCTGCCGATCGTCGCCTGGTTCGTCTTCCCCGAAGACCTCGCGCTGCTTGCGCAGATCGCGATCATGGCGCTGTTCGCGCTCTCGCTCGACCTGATCCTCGGCTACGCAGGGATCGTCTCGCTCGGCCATGCGGCGTTCTTCGGCCTGGGCGCGTACGCGGCGGGCCTGCTCGCGCTGGCCGGCTGGAGCGATCCACTGCTTGGGCTCGCGGC
Source organism: Burkholderiaceae bacterium (assembly GCA_036280035.1). Taxonomy (GTDB): domain Bacteria; phylum Pseudomonadota; class Gammaproteobacteria; order Burkholderiales; family Burkholderiaceae_C; genus JAEUPI01. The sequence continues at coordinate 2,436 of DASURM010000173.1, forward strand.
GGCGGCGACGTTCGCCGCTGCGCTCGGCTTCGTGACGAGCTTTCTGGTGCTGCGCGGCAGCGACCTGTCGCGGCTGATGGTCACGCTCGCGGTCGCGCTGATGCTCTTCGAGATAGCGAACAAGGCGATCTGGCTGACCGGCGGGCTCGACGGGCTGCAGGGCATCACGGTCTCGCCGCTGCTCGGGCGCTTCGAGTTCGACCTGTACGGCCGCACCGGCTACATCTACAGCGTCGTCGTGCTGTTCGTGCTGTTCTGGATCGCGCGGCGCATCGTGCATTCGCCCTTCGGGCTGTCGTTGCGCGGGATCAGCCAGAACCTGTTGCGCATGCCGGCGCTCGGCACGCCTGTCAACTCGCGGCTGATCGCGGTGTACACGATCGGCGCGGCGTACGCCGGCGTCGCCGGCGCGCTGCTGACGCAGACGACCGCGTTCGTCTCGATCGACGTGCTCAGCTTCTCGCGCTCGGCGACCCTGCTGCTGATCCTGGTGCTCGGCGGCGCGGGCAGCCTGTACGGCGCGATGGTCGGCGCGATCGTCTTCATGGTCGCGCACCAGCTGCTGTCGGACCTCAACCCGCAGTACTGGCAGTTCTGGCTCGGCTGGGTGCTGATCTTCGTCGTGCTGTTCGCGCGCGGCGGCGTCATGGGCGCGCTGCGGCTGCTGAGAGTGGGGCGCGCATGAGTACGGTCCTGCAGACGCGCGCGCTGAGGAAGGCGTTCGGTGGTTTCGTCGCGGCCGACAATGTCTCGCTCGACATCGCCGCCGGCGCCCGCCACGCGCTGATCGGCCCCAACGGCGCAGGCAAGACGACGCTGATCAACCTGCTGACCGGCTTTCTCGAGCCGACCTCGGGGTCGGTGATCCTGCTGGGCGACGACGTGACGCGCCGCCCGCAGCACGAACGCGTCAAGCGCGGGCTCGCGCGCACCTTCCAGATCAATCGCCTCTTTGCGCAGATGACGGTGCTCGAATCGGTCGCGCTCGCCGTGTGCGAGCAGCGCGGGTTGGGCCGTCGGTTCTGGCGGCCAGTGGGCGCGCACGGCGAGGCGGTCGACGAGGCGGTGCAGTTGCTCGAGCGGCTGCGGCTGCTCGACGATGCCTACAGCGTGACGCGCGACCTCGCCTACGGCCGCCAGCGGCTGATCGAGATCGCGCTCGCGCTAGCCGCGCGCCCGCGCGTGCTGCTGCTCGACGAGCCGGCCGCCGGCGTTCCGGCGAGCGAGAGCCGCGAACTCTTCGACACCATCGCCGCGCTGTCGCGCGAGACGACGATCCTGCTGATCGAGCACGACATGGACCTCGTCTTCCGCTTCGCCGACCGGATCACGGTGCTGGTCGACGGCGCCGTGTTGACCGAGGGCGAGCCGGCGGTGATCGCCGCCGACGCGCGGGTACGCGAGGTCTACCTCGGCACAACCAGCGATGGCTAGCTTGCTCGAAGTCGAGGGCGTCTTCGCCGGCTACGGCGACGCGAGCGTGCTCGAAGACATCACGTTCACGCTCGATGCCGGCGCGAGCATGGCGCTGCTCGGGCGCAACGGCATGGGCAAGACGACGCTGCTGGCGACGCTCGTCGGCCTGACCCGCCAGACCCGCGGCCGGATCGGCTTCGACGGCCGCGAGATCGCCGCCGTGCCGAGCCACCGCCGCGCGCACGCCGGGCTGGGCTGGGTACCGCAGGAGCGCGACATCTTCGCGTCGCTGACGGTCGAGGAGAATCTCACCGTCGTCGCCCGCCGCGGGCCGTGGAATCTGGATCGCGTCTACGCGACCTTCCCGCGCCTGGCCGATCGCCGCGCGAATCTCGGCAACCAGCTCTCGGGCGGCGAGCAGCAGATGCTCGCGATGGGCCGCGCGCTGATGCTCAATCCGAAGCTGCTGCTGCTCGACGAACCGCTAGAGGGCCTCGCGCCGCTGATCGTGCAGGAGTTGCTTGCGGTGATCGCCGGCATGGTGCGCGAGGCGAGCCTTGCGGTGATCCTGGTCGAGCAGCACGCGCACCAGATCCTGCCGATCACGCAGCAGGCGGTGGTGCTCGAGCGCGGCCGGGTCGTCCACCGCGGCGCGAGCGCCGAGCTGATCGCCGAGCCGTCGCGGCTCGAGCGTTGGCTCGGCGTCGAGGCGCACTGAAGCTCGGCGAGCGGCGCGCCGGCTGCGCCGGGCGCGTTCCCGACCGGGTGCCCTGGGTCAGGGCAGACGGGTGAACACCGGCACCCGAGCGTCGCGCAGGCACTGCGCGGTGACGCTGCCGGCCATCACGCCGCGCAGCCCGGTACGGCCGTGCGTGGTCATCGCCAGCATCGCGTCGCCCAGGCTGCGCACGAACGGCGGGATAGCCTCCTTCGGCTCGCCGTGCAGCACCTCCCATCCGACCGACAGGCCGTAGCGGTCGGCGATCTCGCGCGCCCGCGAGCGCACGTAGCTCGATTCCTGCACGTCGCCAGACGCCATGTTGGGGTCGAGTTGCACCGACGGATCGATCACTGAGACGACCACCACTCTGGCACCGAGCCACTTCGCCAGCGCCGCCGCCTGCGGGATGATGCTCTCCGACAGCGCGCTGCCGTCGAGCGGCAGCACCACGCGACCGACCTTGCGCAGCGCCATGGGGCCGTCGGGGTGCGGACGGAAGACGACCAGCGGCTCGCCGAGCTCGCGCAACACCTGCAGCGCGACGCTGCCGAACATCGCCTTCATCGTACCGCTGTGGCCGTGCGAGCACATCGCCACCATCGTGCCGGTCACGCGTCGCGCCTCGTCGCGGATCGCCGCCGCGACGCCCGCCGCCGGGGCGCGCACGCACAGCGCCTTGGCGCCGACCGGCGCGGCCAGCGTCTCGACGTACCGCATGGCGCCAGCTTGCTCGTCGTCGCGTTCGACGACGCGCAGCAGCGCCAGCTCGGTACCGGTGGCTCGCGCGACCTGCGCCGAAGGCGCGATCAGCTGTTCCGAGAACTTGGACCCGTCGACGGGAACGAGGATTCGCGTGTACATGGCTCTGGCCTCGCGCTGCGGGGCGGGCGGAGTGGACCGGGCAATCATAGGGCTGTCGGGTGGCGGGGTGTTCCGCCGTACGGCCTCGCTCACGGCCTGGCCTCCCGCATGAAGCCGCCGAAGAACGCCGCCAGCGCCTGGTGCGCATCCAGCGGCAGCACGTGCGCGATGTACTGGTCGGGCCGCACTACCACCAGCGCGCCCTGCGCTCGGTCGACGCCGCGCAGATCGAAGATGTCGGCGCCGCTCTTCAGGTCCGGGCAGAACACCTTCTCGTAGTCGATCAGGCCATAACGCCCCTTGCGCGGGCGCAGCAGTTCGGGCAGGGTGCCGATGTCCAGCTCGCGATGCTCTTGCTGGAAGACGGCGCGCAGGTCGAACACCGCGTCGAGGTCCTGGCCGGAGGGCGTATGGCGGCGCAGCGGCGAGTCCGCCGCCCGCTCCAGGAACCCGCACAACGCGCGCAGGCCCGCGTCGCTGGTGCCGGCAAAGGCGTACAGCCGCCAGCGGCCGTCGGCCTTGCCGCAATGGCCCAGCTGCACCGGCCGCGCATCGCTGACGCGCAGCACCGGCGCGGAATGGAAGCGCGTGCCGATGACGAAGCCCGCGGCAAGCTGCTGGTGCGTGGCCGCGCCGCAGATCAGCGACGCTCGGTAGTGCGTGCCCATGCCGGCAGTGAAGCGGCCGTGCTGCTCGAAGTACTTCTGGAACTCCTTCGGGTCCACGCCGTCGCCGCCGCTGCCGTCGCTGGGCCGGTCGCTGAACATCTTGGCCCACTCGCGGTCGAAGTCGATGAGCTGCTGTGCCGCCGGTTGACGCTCGGCCGAATAGCTGTGCAGCAGCTGCGGCGCACACTGCCCTCGCAGCACCGCGGCCAGCTTCCAGCCCAGGTTGAAGCCGTCCTGCATCGAGAAGTTCATGCCTTGCCCGGCCTTGGGGCTGTGCGTGTGGCAGGCGTCGCCGGCGATGAAGACGCGCGGCAGCCGCGTGCCCAGCTCATGCACCGGCACGTCGTCGTACTTGTCGCAGATGCGCTGGCCGATCTCGTACACCGACCACCAGGGCACCTCCTTCACTTCCAGCGTGTAGGGGTGCAGGATGCGCTGCGCCGCGGCGACAAGCTGGCCGATGCCGATGCCGCGGCTGGCGACGCGCTCCTCTTCGCCCAACTTGTCCATCTCCACGTACAGCCGCACCAGGTAGCCGCCCTCGCGCGGGATCACCAGCAGGTTGCCGTGCACCGACTGCGCCGCCACCTTGTAGCGGATGTCCGGGAAATCGGTCACCGCCAGCAGGTCCATCACGCCCCAGGCCTGGTTGGCCGAGTCGCCCACCAGCTGCCGGCCGATGGCCGGACGCACCGCGCTGCGCGCGCCGTCGCAGCCGACCACGTAGCGCGCACGCACCGTCTCCACCTGGCTCGCATGGGCCGCATCGAGGCGCTCGATGCGCACGCTCACCGGATGGTCCGCCACGCCCGGGTCCACGCTCAGGCCGAGGACGCGTCGCGAGTAGTGTGGCTGCAGCCGGCTCGGCGCATGGCGCATGCAATCCAGGTAGAAGTCGTGCACCCGCGCCTGGTTCAGCACCACGTGCGGAAACTCCGACAGGCCGTCTTCCACGTCCTGCACGCGGCCGTGGCGCAGGATCTTCTGTGGCTGCTGCGGGTCCGGTTTCCAGAAGGTTACCTCGTTGATCCAGCAGGCCTCCTCGAGCACGCGCTGGCTGAAGCCGAAGGCCTCGAACATCTCCATCGTGCGGCAGGCGATGCCGTCGGCCTGGCCCAGCTGCAGCGGGCCGTCCTTCTGCTCGACGATGCAGGTATGGATATCGGCAAAGGCCGCCAGCTGTGCCGCCAGCGTCAGCCCGGCGGGGCCGCAGCCGACGACGAGCACGTCCACCTGCGCCGGCAGCGCGCCGGTGCAGGGCATGGCGTCGGGCGCGACCTCGGTCACACGGGGGTCGCCGGGCCTGAAGCCATCCAGATGAAACTGCATATGCGCGCCTCCGGGGTTGGGGCAGGACAGCTTGGGCGGGCCGAGATCAGCGGCGATTGTCGTCTCGGTCGCGCGGCGCCGGCGCAGCAGCCGATCAGCGTCTGGCGCCCCACCGCGAGCCATCCGGCAAGGCTGTCGTAGGCCGTGTGAAGCCGTCCCTTGAGGTTCGATGACCGAGTGAGCACATGAAGAACGATCAGGTGCCACGCAGACACTGACCGGCGCCACCGATCCGCCGGCGGGCAGCGGCCGCAAGTCCATGAAAGCGAGGTTGGTCGGCGCCACGCGGCATAGCCAGCGGCCGCAGC
>DASURM010000174.1:0-5585 GCA_036280035.1 Burkholderiaceae bacterium
CGCCATCGCCGCCAGCGCCCAGCCGACGAGCGGGTGATTCATTGCACCCGAGTCATCGCGTCACAGCCCGCGCACGACCTCGATCGCCTCCTCGATGCGCTCGACGGCGTGGATCGTCAGGCCTTCGAACGCGCGCGCATCGGCCTTCGGCGCGTTGGCCTTGGGCACCACCGCGACCGCGAAGCCGAGCTTGGCCGCCTCGCGCAGGCGCTCCTGGCCGCGCGGCGCCGGTCGCACCTCGCCGGCGAGCCCGACTTCGCCGAAGGCAAGGAAGCCGCGCGGCAGCGGTCTGCCGCGCAGTGAACTCTGGATCGCCAGCAGCACCGCGAGGTCGGCCGCCGGCTCGCCGATGCGTACGCCGCCCACCGCGTTGACGAACACGTCCTGGTCCATGCACGACACGCCGGCGTGGCGGTGCAGCACCGCCAGCAGCATCGCGAGGCGGTCGCGGTCGAGGCCCACGGACAGGCGTCGCGGCGCGACGCCGCCGGAATCGACCAGCGCCTGGATCTCCACCAGCAGCGGCCGCGTGCCTTCGAGCGTGACCAGCACGCACGAGCCCGGCACCGGCGCGCCATGGGTCGACAGGAAGATCGCGCTCGGATTGCTCACGCCTTTGAGCCCGCGCTCGGTCATCGCGAACACGCCGATCTCGTTGACGGCGCCAAAGCGGTTCTTGATCGCGCGCACCAGGCGAAAGCTCGAGTGCGTGTCGCCCTCGAAGTACAGCACCGTGTCGACCATGTGTTCGAGCACGCGCGGGCCGGCCAGCGAGCCGTCCTTGGTAACGTGACCCACCAGCACGATCGAGATGCCGAGCGACTTGGCGCAGCGCGTCAGTTGCGCGGCGCACTCGCGCACCTGCGCCACCGAGCCCGGCGCCGAAGTCAGCGCCTCGGAGTACAAGGTTTGGATCGAGTCGATCACGCAGAAGCGCGGCTTCTCCGCTTCGATCGCCGACAGGATGCGCTCGAGCTGGATCTCGGCCAGCACGCGCACCGGCGCGTCGCGCAGGCCAAGCCGCCGTGCGCGCAGCGCGACCTGCGCGCCCGACTCCTCGCCGGTGACGTACAGCACCGGCATCTGCTGCGACAGCCGCTCGGCAGCTTGCAGCAGCAGCGTGCTCTTGCCGATGCCCGGATCGCCGCCGATCAGCACGACGCCGCCTTCGACGATGCCGCCACCGAGAGGCCGATCGAGTTCGGCCAGCCCGGTGGGCGAGCGTTCGATCTCGGCCGCCTCGATCGCCGACAGCGTGGCCACCGGCTGCATCGGCCCCATCGCCTTGAAGCGGTGACGCGCTGCGCCGCCGCTCTCGGCGACGGTCTCCTCCAGCGTGTTCCACTCGCCGCAATGCGGGCACTTGCCGAGCCACTTCGGATTCGTGCCGCCGCACGCGCTGCAGGTGTAGACGGTCTTGTCGCGCGCCATGGAGCTGCCATTGTGCGGGCTGCCGAAGGCCTGGCCCGCGCCACCACCGGCGCTGCTAGCATCGCGCCCCGTGCGCAGCCTGCGCGACGATACGGCCCTTCGCTTGCGCCAGTTCCTCGATTCGCCGCGCGTGCTGTTCTGGGTGCCCACGCTGATCTGGGCGTCGACCTGGCACGTCATCCTGTACCAGCTGGCCGAGGTCGCGCCGCTGAACTCGGTGGCATGGCGCTTCGGGCTGGCGAGCATCGTGCTGCTCGCGGTGGCGGCCGCGCGCGGCGAGCGCTGGCTGCTGGCGCCGCGCTGGCACGGCTGGCTCGCCGCCACCGGTGTCGTGCAATACAGCATCAACTACTGGGGCGTCTACGAAGCCGAGCGCCACGTGCCCAGCGGCCTGGTGGCGGTGCTGTTCTCGCTGATGGTGTTCGGCAACGCGCTGCTCGGCTGGCGAGTGTTCGGCCAACCGGTGAGCCGGCGTTTCGTCGCCGCCGCGGTGTGCGGCGTGATCGGCGTCGCGTTGATCTTCTGGCCCGAGCTGCTGGCCACCGGCTCGCGGCCGAATGCCGCGCTCGGCCTGGGCGTCGGCCTGCTGGCGGTGACCTGCGCCTGCATCGGCAACGTGATGACGCTGGCGCTGTCGCGTCGCGGCCTGCCGCTGGTGCCGATGCTCGGTTGGTGCATGGGCTACGGCGCACTGGCGTTGTGGGCGCTGGCACTGGTGCAAGGCACGGCGACGCGGGTCGGCACGAGCGCGTTGTGGTGGGGGTCGCTGCTGTACCTGTCGCTGGCCGGTTCGGTGGTCGCTTTCTTCGCCTACTTCAGGTTCGCGCAGCGCGTGGGTCCCGCGCGCGCGGCGATGACCGGCGTCACGATCCCGCCGATCGCGCTGGCGATCTCGGCCGCACTCGAAGGCTGGCGGCCCAACGCGCTGTCGTGGCTCGGCGTCGCGCTCAGCCTGGGTAGCGTCTACGTGGCCACGCGCCGCGCGGTGTGACGGTCATTCGTCGCGTGGCGTCGCGCGCGCGGACTTGAGCCGGCCCTTGCGGCCCTTGTCGTCGAGGCGCCGCTCGCGCGACGCGGGCGTCGGCGCCGTCGCGACGCGCCGGCGCGGCAGCGTCGCCGCGGCGCTGATCAGCGCCCGCAGGCGGTCGAGTGCCGCAGCGCGATTGCGCGGCAGGCTGCGATGCTCCTGCGCCTTGATCGTCACCACGCCGTCGCTGCCGATGCGGCGGTCGCTGCGCGCGCTCAGGCGCGCCTTCAGCGCGTCGGGCAGGTGCGAGGCGCCGATGTCGAAGCGCAGCACCACCGCGTTGGACACCTTGTTGACGTTCTGCCCGCCGGCGCCTTGCGCGCGCACCGCCTCGAAGCGCACGTCGCGCTCGTCGAGCACGAAGGGGATGCGCGGCATGCGGCGTCGGCGGCAATCGGTTCAGGCCGAGCGCGTCGGCACGCGCAGGGCGAGTGCGCACATCAGCTCGTAGCTCACGGTGCCGGCGGCGTGCGCGACCTCGTCGATCGGCAGCACGCTGCCGCGCGGCCCGCGGCCCCACAGCGTGACCTCGGTGCCGGGCGCGGCCTGCGGCACCGGGCTCAGGTCGACGGCGATCATGTCCATCGACACCCGGCCCAGGGTGCGCGTGCGCACGCCGTCGACCAGCACCGGCGTGCCGCTGCCGGCGTGGCGCGGATAGCCGTCGGCATAACCGCAAGCGACGATGCCGATGCGCAGCGGCGCTTCGGCGACGAAGGTGCCGCCGTAGCCGACGCGCTCGCCGCGCGCCAGTTGCTGCACGCCGATGAGCTGCGCGCGCAGCGTCATCGTCGGTTGCAGCTGCCAGTGCGCGGCGTCGTGCTGCGGATGATCGGGCGCGCCGCCGTAGACCATGATGCCCGGCCGCACCCAGTCGGCGGCGGTGGCTTGCCCGTGACGCAGCAGCGCGGCGCTGTTGGCCAGCGTGCGCTCGCCGGGCAGGCCGTCGGTCGCGCGCTCGAACACCGCCAGCTGCGCCTGCACGCCGCCGGCCCCGTCGGCGTCGGCGAAGTGCGTCATCAGCGAGATCTCGTCGACCTGCGGCAGCGCGTTCAGCCGCGTCCAGGCGGCGCGGTAGGCCTGCGGCGCGAAGCCCAGCCGGTTCATGCCGCTGTTCAGCTTGAGGAACACGCGGTGCGGCGTTGCGGTCTTGTGGCGGGCCAGCCAGTCGATCTGCTCTTCGCGATGCACGGTGTGCCACAGCGCCAGGCGCGAGCACAGCTCGAGGTCGCGCGCCTCGAAGCAGCCCTCGAGCAGCAGCACCGGGCCGCGCCAGCCCAGGGCACGCACGCGCTCGGCTTCGACGAGGTCGAGCAGCGCGAAGCCGTCGGCCGCGCGCAGCGCTTCGAACGCGCGCTCGATGCCGTGGCCGTAGGCGTTGGCCTTGACCACCGCCCACACCCGGGCGCCGTGCGCGAGCGCGCGTGCGCGCGCCAGGTTGTGCGCGAGGCCGTCGCCATGCACGAGCGCTTCGATCGGTCTGGGCACCAGGGGCCTCGAATGCGGAAGGGGACGATTCCGCGAACGATTCTGCCAGCGCCGCAGCGCCGCCTGGGGGCCCCGCCGTGCGTGCTATAACGCCCCGCCCACGGTCGCATGCCTTAAGTCAAGCCGCCACTGCGCCGTTGGGGGCGCCGCATACGAGAAGCGATGAAAAGAGGCTTCTACACCATCATGTCGGCGCAGTTCTTCAGCTCGCTGGCCGACAACGCCCTGCTGGTCGGCGCCATCGAGCTGCTGCGGACCAGCCACGCGCCGGCGTGGCAGATCCCGGCGCTGTCGCCGCTGTTCGCGCTGTTCTACGTGCTGCTGGCGCCGCTGGTGGGCGCCTTTGCCGACGCCGTGCCCAAAGGGCAGGTGATGTTCATCTCCAACTCGATCAAGGCGGTGGGCTGCCTGCTGATGCTGTTCGGCGGCCACCCGTTGCTGGCCTACGCGGTGGTGGGGCTCGGCGCGGCGGCCTATTCGCCGGCCAAGTACGGCATCCTCACCGAGCTGCTGCCGCCGTCGCAGCTGGTCAAGGCCAACGGCTGGATCGAGGGGTTGACGATCGCCTCGATCATCCTCGGCTTCGTGGTCGGCGGGCAACTGATCGGTGGGCGCGTCGCGCCGTGGCTGCTCGGATTCGATTTCCCGTGGCTCGACACCGGGGTCAGCACGCCACCGGAGGCGGCGATCGCCGCGATCATCGTGCTGTACGTGATCGCCGCCGTGTTCAACCTGTACATCCCGCGGACCGAGGCGCCGCTGCAGCCGCTGACGACCAATCTGCTGTCGCTGGTGGGCGACTTCAGCCAGTGCAACGCCCGGCTGTGGGCCGACAAGCTGGGCCAGATCTCGCTGGCCACGACCACGCTGTTCTGGGGCGTGTCGGGCAACCTGAGGGTGATCGTGTTCGCCTGGGCGGCGGCAGCGCTCGGCTACAGCACGACGCAGGCGTCTTCGCTGGTGGGCGTGGTGGCCATCGGCACCGCCATCGGCGCCGTGGTGGCGGCGTGGCTGGTGCGGCTCGACCAGGCGACCAAGGTCATACCCCTGGGCGTGGCGATGGGCGTGCTGGTGATCGGGTTGAACATCATCCACCAGCCGTGGGTGGCAGCGCCGTTCATGATCCTGCTCGGTGCTGCCGGTGGCTTCCTCGTCGTGCCGATGAACGCATTGTTGCAGCACCGCGGCCACAACCTGATGGGCGCCGGCCGTTCGATCGCGGTGCAGAACTTCAACGAGCAGGCGGCGATCCTCGGTCTCGGCGCGTTCTACACCGGGATGACGAAGGTCGGCCTGTCGGCGTTCGTGTCGATCGCGGTGTTCGGCATCGCGGTGACCGCAACGATGGTGCTGATCGGCCGCTGGCACCGCGCGAACGCCGTGCGCCACCGCGACGAAGTGGATCGGCTGCTGGCGATCGCGCGCTCCGACAAACTCGGTGCCTGAGGGCGCCACGCTCCCGGCACGGCGGTGACGGTCCCCTCAGAGCGCCCCGGCGCGCCGCGGGCGGCGGTGGCGGCGCTGCTGTTCAACGCCTTCACCTGGGGCGTCTCATGGTGGCCGCTGCGCCAGCTGCAGGCGCTGGGCGTGCACCCGCTGTGGGCGACCGCGCTGACCTACGGCGTCGTCGTGGCGGCAC
>DASURM010000175.1:0-7360 GCA_036280035.1 Burkholderiaceae bacterium
CCGGTGGACACCGCCGCGCTGATCCGCGCGATGTTCCGCACCCGCGCGTCGCTGCCGGGTCCGGGGCTGGGCACGTTGCCCGAGACCTGGCTCGACCCTGCGCTGCTGCAGCGCGCGCTGCGCCGCGCGATCGCCAACGCCGACGACGCGCTGCGCTACGGCGAGCCGGCCGGCGACCCCGCGCTGCGCGACGCGCTGGCGCGCCGGCTGTCCAACGAACTCGGCATCGCTTGCGAGCGCGCGCAGATCGTCACCTCGGTCGGCGCCACGCATGCGCTGGACATCGTCGCACGCACCTTGCTCAAGCCCGGCGACGCGGTGCTGGTCGACGACCCCGGCTGGGCGGTCGAGCACGCGCGCCTCACGAGCCTGGGCATGCGCCTGCTGCCGGTGCCGCGCGGCGCGGCCGGGCCCGACCTCGACGCGATGCGCGCGCTGATCGCGGCGCATCGGCCGCGGCTGTACGTGACGGTGTCGGTGCTGCACAACCCGACCGGCGCGATGCTGTCGCTGGCGGCGGCGCACCAGGTGCTGCAACTGGCCGAGGCGAACGACCTGATCCTGGTCGAGGACGACACTTACGCCTGGCTGGCGCCCACGCACGCGCCGCGGCTGGCCGCGCTCGACGGCCTGCGGCGCACGGTGTACGTGACCGGCTTCTCGAAGATCCTGGCGCCCAACTGGCGGGTCGGTGCACTGGCGGCGCCGCCGGCGCTGGTCGAGCGCATCGTCGACACCAAGCTGCTGAGTTCGCTGACGACGCCGGCGCTGCTCGAGCGCGCGGTGGCGTGGTGCCTCGACCAGGGCCTGCTGCGGCGCCACGCCGAGCGGGTGACGGCCCGGCTGGCGGCCGCGCGCACGCGGGTGGTGCGGCTTGCGCACGAGGCCGGCTGCCGCTTTGCCACCGAGCCGCAGGGTCTGTTCGGCTGGGTCGAGACCGGCATCGACACCGAGCCGCTGGCGGTGCGCATGGCAGTCGAGGGCTGGCTGGTCGCGCCGGGGCGGCTGTTCCACGTGCAGCCGCGCGCCAGCACGCTGATGCGGGTGAATTTCGCCAGCGCGCAGGACGCGCGTTTCTGGCGCGCCTTCGAGCGCGCGCGCGACGCGGCGCGAAATCAGACCGGGTTCCAGGCTGCAAATCGCGCACCCAAGGCGTCGGCCGGGTTGTAACATCTCGCTTCAAAGCGATGTTCCAGTCGACCTTGCCCCTCGGCGAGCCCGATCTGATGCGGGCGAGTGCCTTCCAGCGGTACCTGGACGATCTGGTTCGGGTGGGCAGTGTCGAGTCCTCGTCGGGCCGGCTGACTTCGCTGTCGCCGTCGCTGATGCAGGATCTGGAGCGCTTCGAGCGCAACGGCGGACAGAGCGAACTGCTCGACGTGCTGGCCGCCTGCCTGCGCCACGCCTACCCGCTGACGGTGAACCTGCAGTGGACCGACCGCGTGGTGCCGCTGACGCTGTTCCCCGCCGAGCGGCTGGTGCACTGCCCGGTGCCGATGCCGCAGTTCCTCGAGGGCCGACTGAGCGAACTGCAGGTGATGCAGGTCGAGCCGGCGATGCTGCGCGCGCCGGGCCACCACGACGCCTCGCTGGTCGGCGAACTGCCGATGTACTCGCCGCTGGCGCCGCTGCTGTGGGAGATGGCGCTGCGCGGCTCGCGCGACCGCCTGCTGCCCGAGATCGACGGCGTCGCCGCCTACCGCGTCGCCCCGGGCGTCAGCCTGCGCGGGCTTGAGATCCCGAGCATCCTCGCCGCCGCGGTCGAGCGGCTGCGCCGGCGCACCCGCAACCTGCGCGAGCTCTCGGTCTGGCCCGGCCTCGACCGCGAGCGCGCGATGCGGCTGCTCAACGCGCTGTACCTGCAAGGCGGCCTGATCGTCAGCCGCATGCACCCGCGCGCCGCGTCGCCCGACGGCTGGCTGCGCGGCCGCCCGGCGCGCGGCGGCACCAGTCGGCTGTAGACGCCCAGGCGATCTCGACCGGCGGCGGCCGCGTCGGCCTGAACACCGGCCAGTCAGGCACATTGGATTGCAACAGCTCGACATCTTCGCCGACAGCCACGACGTGGTGCTGCGCAACGCCGCGCTCGACGCGCTGCAGCGCCACGACGCGGCGCAGGCGCATGCCTCTTGCGAAGCGCTGCGCGCAGAGTGTCCGCACGACCCCACACTCGGCGCGCTGGACGCGCTACTCGATGCGTTGCAGCAGCGCGGCGATGCGGCGTTCGCCGACCACGACGCGCTGCACGACGCAGGCGAGCGGCTGCTGCTGCGCGCAGCCCCGGCGGCGCAGCGCCTGTTCGGCAACGATCTGGCGGGCCCCTGGCTGGCGCCGCTATGGCGCGAAGTGGCGCAGCGCGCGGCGCACCTGCCGTTCATCGCCGCGCGCGCCGACGACCATGCGGCACCGGCATGGCTGCTCGCCGGCGACTGGCAGGCGGCGGCCGACGCGACGGCCAACATCGAATCGTGGCGGCGCATCCCGGCGCCGCTTGGCTGGATGAGCGAGGCCCGCCATCGGCTGCAAGGCCTCGAGGCGATCTGGCCTTTGCTCGCTGAGCTGGCTTGGCTCGCACCGGCGCGCTTCGATGCCTTGACGCCGCGCCTTGCCGACCCTGCGCTCGACAAGTTGCGCCGGCGCTTCGATGCGAGCTTCGACGGCGAAGGCAGCATCGCCGACCTGGCATGGTTCCCAGCGTGGCTGCTGACCGAGAAACCGGCGCTGGCCACCCATCTCGGTGCGGCGCAGCGGTCGCGGCACGATGCGCCCGAGCAGGCGCTGCGGCTGATGCTATCGCTGCTGCTGCTCGAGCGCGAAGGTCGGCACCGGGAACTCATCGAACGGCGCAAGGCCTTGCGCGATCTGCACGCGGGGCTGTGGGACGCCTACATGAGAACGCGCTGACGTCCGCGCACCTCGAGGCCGCAGCGTCGGGCAGCGCGGCCGCCCGGCGCGCGGCGGTACCAGCCGGCTGTAGACGCTCAAGTCACCTCGGCCACCGGTGGCCGCGTCGGCCTGGCCAAGGCCAGCGCCAGCGCCGCCGCGCTGCAGGCCATCGCCAGCCACTGCACCGGACCGAGCGGCTCGCCGTGCATCAGCGCGCCGGCGATCATCGCCACCACCGGCACCAGGATCGACGACAACCCAGCCACCGGCCCCGGCAGCAGGCCGACGATCGAGAACCAGCACAGGTTGCCGATGCCCATCGGCACCAGCGCGATGTAGCCGATCAACGCGATCGACTGCCAAGACGGCACGAACCACTGAAGGTCGCCGAACAGCAGCGCGCCCGCGGTGGTCGGCAGCGCGCTGAGCAGCAGTTGCCAGCCGGTGAGCACGGTGGCCGGCACGTCGACGCGGCCGCGCTGCAGGATCATCGTGCCGACGGCCCAGCCGATGCCGGCCAGCAGGCCCAGGCCCAAGCCGAGCGGCGCCTGCGCATAGACCGGAAAGCTCTTCCACATCAGCAGCGCCACCGCGGCGCCGCCGAGTGCGATCGCCGCCAGCAGGCGCGCGCCCAGCCGCTCGCGGAGCACCGCCCAGGCGATCAGCGCCGACCACAGCGGCATCGTGAAGCCGAGCACCGCCGACTGCCCCGACGGAATCAGCAGCGCCGAGTAGGTGCTGGCGATGTTCCACACCACCAGGTAGCAGAAGGTGGCGACGACGATCGTGCCCCAGTGGCGGCGCTCGATCGCCAGCGACTGGCCGCGCAGCCGGGCCACGATCAGCAGCGCGGCGCCGGCGATGAACACCGACACGGCGCGGAAGGTCCACACCGAGACCTCGCGCGTCGCCAGCGGGAACAGCGGCCAGTTGGTGCCCCACACCAGCGTGAGGATCGCCAGCAGCACCAGTGCGCGCGGTGGGATGCGCTGCCTCATCGGGTCGCCGCCGCTGCGACACGCTGCGCGAAGGCCGCGGCATCGAGCCGCCAGGTCCATTCGTCGCTGACGCGGCCCTTGAAGGCGTCGGCCGCGGCGCGGAACGACGTGCGCTGGAAGCCCAGACGTTCCAGCAGCCGCAGCGACGCCGCATTGAGCGAGTCGACCTCGGCCATGAAACCATCGACATGCAGTTCGTCGATCAGCCAGCGAATCACCCGCGCGCAGCCCTCGGTGGCGTAGCCGCGACGCCAGTGCGGCGGGAACACTTCGTACGCGAGATACGCCGGCCGCTCGGCGCGCACGGTCGCCTGCACGCGGCCGACGCAGGCGCCGCTGCGCGGCTCGACCATCACCCAGTTGAGCCAGAGTTCGCTGTCGTCCGGCGAGCGCCGCGTGCTCAGGCGCGCCAGCTGTTCGCGCAGCGACGGCAACGACGCCGGCGGCTCGAGCGGGATGTGCTCGTACAGCCGCGCATCGGCGAGCAGAGGGAAAAGGGCGTCAGCATGATGCTCGCGCTGTGGCTCCAGGCGCAGCCGCGGCGTGTGCAGCACCGCCTCGAGCGCAGCGTCGAACGCGTCGCCGTGCCACGCCGGTGGCGCTGCGAACCCGGCGTCATTCACGACGCCAGCGCACGCTCGAGCGCGTCGATGAACACGCGCGCGACGTCGAATCCGGTCTGCTGCGCGATCTCCTGGAAGCAGGTGGGACTGGTGACGTTGATCTCGGTGAGCTGCTCGCCGATCACGTCGAGCCCCACCAGCAGCAGGCCGCGCTCGCGCAGCACCGACCCCAGCGCCTGCGCGATCTGGCGGTCGCGCGCGCCCAGCGGCTGCGCGACGCCCTTGCCGCCGACCGCGAGGTTGCCGCGCACCTCGCCGCCTTGCGGGATGCGCGCCAGGCAGTACGGCACCGGCTCGCCGTCGATCACCAGGATGCGCTTGTCGCCGCGCACGATCTCGGGCAGGAACTTCTGCACCATCACCGTGGTGGCGCCGTGATTGCCGATGGTCTCGACGATGGCGCCGAGGTTCATGCCGTCGGCGCCGACGCGGAAGATGCCCATGCCGCCCATGCCGTCGAGCGGCTTGACGATGATGTCGTGGTGCTCGGCGTGGAACGCGCGCACCGCCAGCTCGCTGCGCGTCACCAGCGTCGGCGGGATCCACTGCGGAAACTCCAGGATCGCCAGCTTCTCGGGGTGGTCGCGCAGCGCGGCCGGCTTGTTGAACACGCGCGCGCCCTCGCGCTCGCCCTGCTGCAGCAGATGGGTGGCGTAGAAGTACTCGCTGTCGAATGGCGGATCCTTGCGCATCAGCACGGCGCGCACGTCGGCCAGCGCCAGTTCGCGCTCGGCGACGACGTCGAACCAGGCGTGCTCGTCGCCCGTCAGCGTGATCGCCCGCGCGCGCCGGGCGACGACGCGCGAGCCCTTGCGCCACACCAGATCGCCGCCCTCGCAGGCCCACAACTCGTGGCCGCGCCGCGCGGCCTCGCGCATGATCGCGAAGGTGGTGTCCTTGTAGGTCTTGAACGTCTCCAGCGGATCGGCGACGAACAGCAAACCGGTGGGCAGGCTCATGCGCGGGATTGTCGTGCAAGCGCGCGGGGCGCGTTTCGAACCAGTCAAGCCAGCTGCTCGAGCAGGCGCACCGCCGGCGCGACCCGAACCCCTTCGGCGCTGACGTAGTCGCGCCGGCCATGAGCCGAGACCTGCCAAGCGGTCACATCGGGGTAGCGCGCCTTCAGATACTTGAGTCCGGGCGTCACGGCATCGTCGCCCAACTTGCATTCGACGAACGCAAGCGGCTTGCCTCGCTGGGTGAGCACGAAGTCGACTTCGCGCCGATCGACGTCGCGGAAGTAGCGCAGTTCGATCTCTCGCCCCTGGGTGTCGATCTGGTACTCGGTCCACTTCAGCAGGTGGCTCGCGACCAGATTCTCGAAGCGCGCGCCTGGGTCGGTGACGACCGACCAGTCGTACAGGTAGTGCTTGCGTTCCTTCTTGACCGCGCGCAGCTTCGGCGCGCCGAACGGCGCGATGCGAAAGATGCCGTAGATGCGCTCGAGCATGTCGGTCCAACGCGTGACCGTCTGGTGCGAGACATGCAAGTCTTCGCGCAGCGCGTTCAACGACAGCGGGCTGCCGACGCGATCGGGCAGCGCCCCGGCCAGCAGTTCTAGCTTGCCGAGGTCGGACACCTGTTCGAGGCTGGCCAACTCCTCGCGCACCAGCCGCTCTCGGTAGGCGAGCGACCAGCGGCGCGCGAAGCGCTCGCTGCCGGACAGCAACGGTTCGGGAAAACCGCCGAGCGCGAGCAGCGCGGGCAGCGCGTCGGCATGGCCACCGAGTTCGGCCACCGAGAACGGATGCAGTCGCAGGTAGAAGTAACGTCCCTGGAGCGAATCGCCGCCGAAGCGATAGAAGTCGAGCCGCGCCGAGCCGGTAACGAGGATGCGGCGCCGCTGGCCGTACTCGTCGACCAGGCCCTTCAGATAGTTGCGCCAGCCGCGGAACTTGTGGATCTCGTCGAAGAACCACAGATCGCCGGGCGGCAGCTGGCGGCGCAGGAACGCATCGCGCTGCGCCGGAACGTCGTAGTTCAGTTCGGCCGCGGGATCGGTCAGCAGCGAGCGCGCGAGCGAGGTCTTGCCCACTTGGCGTGGGCCGCCGACGAAGACCATCTTGGCGCGCAAGTCGTCTTCGACCTGCGGGCGCAGGTAGCGTGCGGCGGGTGCGACGAGCGCGAAATCGCGATCGCCGCCGGCGGCGGCGCGGTCGACCATGCGAGCGATTCTAGGGTCATCGTAAGAAACTCGCGAGTATTTTCCGATGGGGGTGAATTCAGTCGCGCCGCGGCAGGCTGGCCCGGCCCATCGCGCGCGCGTGTCGCCAGAGCCAGGCGGCGAAGGTCGCCGCCCACAACAGCGACGCGGCCGGCCAGGCCCAGCCGCCGAGCACCGGCGCGATCAGGCGCAGCACCGCCGCGAGGTTGACCAGCCCCAGCAACCACGGCAGCACGCGCGGTGCGGCCAGCGGGCGGCCGGTGTGGCGCAGCACCACGCGCGTCATCAGGCCAAGCAGCATCGAGCCGAGCGCGCCGACCGTGAAGGCATGCACCCACAGACTCTCGGACCACGGCGCGCCGAGGTGCGCCAGCGCCTTCAGCAGCAGCGCCACCAGCAGCCAGACGAAGCCCAGGTGCATCGATCCGACCAACGCGTCGTCGGCCACGCGCCAGCCGCGCCAGCGCGCGACGCGCCAGGCCTGCAGCGCGAAGGCGGCCAACGCGAGCGGCGCGATTGCGCTGCCCAGGCCGATCACGTCGGCCAGCGCCACCGCGACGAGCGCCAGCAGGGCTGCAACTTCCAAGGCGAGCAACGGCGCGGCGGGCGCACCGCGCGCGCGCTCGACCAGCAGATTGCCGGTGAACACAGGTGTGAAAAGACCGCCGGCGAGCGCATACATCACCACC
>DASURM010000176.1:0-3628 GCA_036280035.1 Burkholderiaceae bacterium
GCAGCCGCAGCGCGGCGAGCGCGATCGGCCGGCCGTCGACCAGGTAGCGGCCTTCGGCAAGGTCGTTGCGCAGGAACATCCGGCGCAGGTACTGCGAGTGCATCCGCGCCGGCATGCGGGTGGCATCGGCGTTCCAGGCCATCAGCGCATCGACCTGCCTGCGCTGGCCGAGCAGATACTCGTTGACCATGCGCGACCACAGCAGGTCGTACGAACGCATCATCTGGAAGGTTGCCACCATCTGGCGCGCGGTGAGATAGCCCGTGCGCGCCATCTGCGCCTCGAGCAGGCCGACCTGCGCCTCGTCGATGAACAACGACAGCTCCCCCGGCTCGGTGAAGTCGGTCTGCGCCGCGAACAGGGTCATGCTCGCCAGCCGGGCATCGGCGTCGCGCGCCATCGCCGCCGCGGCGATGGCGAGCAACGTGCCGCCGAGGCAGTAGCCGACCGCGTGCACGCGCGCCCCAGGCGCGATGCTGCCGATCGCGTCCAGCGCGGCCATCGGGCCGAGCTGCAGGTAGTCGTCGAGCCCGAGATCGCGATCTGACTCCAGCGGGTTGAGCCACGACAGGCAGAACACGGTGTGGCCGCGTTCGACCAGATACTCGATCAGCGACGCGCCGGGCTGCAGATCGAGGATGTAGTACTTCATGATCCAGGCCGGCACGATCAGCACCGGCTCCGCATGCACTCGCTTCGTGCGCGGCGCGTACTGGATCAGCTCGGCGAGCCGGTTGCGCATCACCACCGTGCCGGCGGTGGTGGCCATGTTGCGACCGACGGCGAAGCGCTCGGTGCCGGCCGGCGGCGCACCGGCAAGCTCGCGCTGCAGATCTTCCAGCGCATGGGCCGCGCCGCGCACGAGGTTCATGCCGTTCTCTTGGGCTGTGCGCTCGATCACCACCGGATTGGTGAACAGGTGGTTGCCCGGCGACAGCATGTCGAGCCACTGCCGCGCCGAGAACGCAACCTTCTGCAGGTGGTGCGGCTCCACCGCCCAGACGTCGCGCGTGGCCGCGGCCCACCACGACTCGCCGCTGAGGAACGCCTGGTGCAACAGGTTGAAGGGCCAGCTCTGCCACTGCGGCGCGGCGAACCGCCGGTCGTGCGGCGCGGGCTCGACGCAGCACGGCTGGGCTTCGCCGGATGCGGCGCAGCGCAGCGCGTAGCCGCTCAATTGCTGCCATTGCTGCCACGCCAGGCGCGCCAGGTCGAGCCGCTTGCCGGGAGAGGCCGCGAGATGCATGGACCAGTCGGTGAAGGCCAGGATCGACGAGGCGAGCGACGTCGAGCCGAGCGCTCGGGCCTGCGCCGCATGCGCGATCGGGTCGAGCAGCACCGCGGCACTCGCCTCCTGCGGCTGGCGCGACGTCTCGGGTGGGACGGCCACGGGCTGCGTCGGCCGCGCGCGACGACGTTCGTCGAGGTCGACGACGGTGGCGGTGGCAGAAGTCGCGTTCATCATGGACAGCGCATCGGCTTTCGATCGCTCATGGCACCGATGCTAGCTTCGAAGCGGCACACGCGGGCTGCGCTCGCGCAATATCAACGCCGCCATCATGCTGCGGAACGCCCACAGAGCGGGCGGTTAGCGCCGATAGACCGGCTTGGCGCGCGTCGTCGGCGGCGACGGAAACGAGAACGCCCGCGTGCAGCGGGCGTTCTCTTGGAGACTTGGCGGAGTGGACGGGACTCGAACCCGCGACCCCCGGCGTGACAGGCCGGTATTCTAACCGACTGAACTACCACTCCATCGGTGCTTGGCGAGCCGCGCAGTATAGCAAAGCAGTGCTGCGCAGGCCTCAGTGCGCGTCGCCGACGACGATCGGCAGCACCTTGCCCTCGGAGGTCGCAGGCGGTGGAATCTGCAACATGCCGGCCAGCGTCGGTGCGACGCCCGACACCTCGACGCGCTCGCTCACCATGCCGCGCTTCACCCAGCGCGGGCCGTAGAACAGGATCGGCACGTTGGTGTCGTAGGCGTGCGGCGAGCCGTGCGTGGTGGTCGAACTGCTGGAGGTGAACATCCAGTACGGCTCGAGCGCCACCTGCAGATCGCCCGAACGCTGCGCGTTCCACGATTTGCGCATCTGGTCGAACAGCGGCGCACCGGCGCGGGTGTTGCCGGCCAGCTCGTCGCGCGTGTAGACCACCGCGACACCCTCTTCCTTCAGCAGCAGCGCGCGCGCCTCCTCCTGCACCGCGAGGCGGTCGACCTTGCGCTCGTCGATCAGCTTGTGGTCGAGCACGAGCGCCGACGCCGAGAAGAAGCGAGCCCACGTGCCGGCGCCGAACTTCTGCGCCAGCCCTGCGTTGACGCGCGTCAGCGTCTGGCTGGCGCTCTGGCGGCCGGCGTGGCGGCCGGCGGCAAGACTGGTCTCGGGCGCCGGCATGAAGCCATGGTCGGCGGTGAGCACGGTAACGTAGTTGTCCTTGCCGACCAGCGCATCGAGATCCTCGAAGAACGCCTGGAACAGCCGGTCGAGGTGCAGCAGGTGGTCGTGCGACAGGCGCGACTCGGCACTGAAAGCGTGGTTCACGTAGTCGTGGCCCGACAGGCTCACGGCGAGGATGTCGGGCGCGTCGTCTTGCCCCAGCGCCTCGCCCTTGATCGCAGCGCGCGCGAACTCGAGCGCCATCTCGTCGACGAACGGGCTGCGCAGCAGCGCGCCGTAGTAGGCGCCGTCGGGCTTCTCCTGCGCCGCGCCCATCGTCATCGGCAGCTTGGCGCCCTTGATCAAGAACCACGGCTGCTCGTCGGCCAGCGACTGGCGGTAAGCGTCGCCCTCGAGCACCGGCTGCCACGCCTGCTTGAAATGGCGATCGGCCGGCTTGGCGGCGTTGAACGCGTCGACCCAGGCCGGATGCTCCTTCATGTAGAAGGTGCTCGACGCGAACTGGCCCGACTTCGACATGTACATGTAGGCCAAGCCGGTCTTGCCGGCGGGCAGGATCGCGCCGCGGTCCTTGCCGGAGATGCCGATCACCTTGGAGCGCGCGTTGCTGCGCTTGAGCACGTCGCCCACGGTTTCGACCAGCAGGTTGTTCGGGCTGGTGCCGTCGAGCTTGCCGGTGGGGTTGCCGATGTAGTGGTAGCGCGCGTCGCCGGTGCAGTACTCCAGCTCGCCGGTCTCGAAGTTGCGCCAGTCGTTGCCGATGATGCCGTGCCGGTAGGCGTAGGTGCCGGTCAACATGCTGGCGTGGCCGGCGGCGGTGACGGTGTACGCGTAGCCGTAGTGCGCGTTCGAGAACCATGCGCCGCGATCGAGGAAGCGCGCCAGGCCGTCGGGGGCGAGCTGTTGCCGATAGTCGACCACTTGCCGCTGCGGCAGGCCATCGACCACCATGAACACCACCAGACGCGGCGGCGCACTCGGCCCAGTGGGCGTCTGGCTGCAGGCAGCCAGCGCGCACGCGAGCAGCAGCGCGTAGAGGGACCAGAGTCGTTGTCGTGGCTTCATCGGGCCAGCTTACCTTTGCCGCTGCGACCCGCTGCGTAGTGGGAACCCGGGCCGCCCGGAGCGAGCGCGCCGCGCGGCCTCGCGCCTCCTCAGGGGCCTGTCTGCACGCTGCGCTCGCGCCGCGCCTGGTCGTCCCAGGCCAGCCGATGCGGGTCGAAGCCCGGCTC
>DASURM010000177.1:0-2034 GCA_036280035.1 Burkholderiaceae bacterium
CTGCGTGCTCCGGGATGAGCGCTTGGGAGCGGCCCGGCGCGCTCACTGGACTACCCTGCGCACTGCGTGCTCCGGGATGAGCGCTTGGGAGCGGCCCGGCGCGCTCATGGCGCGGCGGCGCCGCGCCAGCGCAGCACGAAGGCGCGCTGGGCCTCGGTCTCCGGCGAGCGCGGCATCGCCGCCAGGCGCGCCAGGCCGCTGCGCTTGTGCGCGATCAGCGCCAGCGCGTCGGGCCCGGGCAGGCCCTGCTCGACCAGCCAGCAGCCCAGCGCGGTGCCGGTGCGCCCGACGCCGGCGTGGCAGTGCAGGTACAGCCGGGCGCCGCGCGCCAGTTCGGCGTCGAGGGTGTCGACGATGTCGCGCATCAGCGCGACGCCGGGCACCGAATAGTCGGTGATCGCGAAGCCGTGCCAGCGCGCCGCGGCCGGCAGCGCGACGGCGTAGCGCGCGTGGGCCGGCTCGCTGCAGGTGAGGTCGACGAAGCAGTCGACGCCGGCGTCGAGCAGCGCGCCGAGGCAGCCCGCCGGATGCGAGCCCGCCAGGAAGCGGCCCGGCCACACCCAGTAGCAGTCGGCGTGCGGCAAGGCCGGCGCGTCGCCGGCGGCGCGCAGCGCCTCGGGTGGGCAGACGACGGGCACGGTCAGTGCGTCAGGATCTTCGACAGGAAGTCCTTCGCGCGGTCGGTCTTCGGGTGAGCGAAGAACTCCACCGGCGTGTTCTCCTCGACGATCTGCCCCTGGTCCATGAAGATCACGCGGTCGGCGGCCTGGCGCGCGAAGCCCATCTCGTGGGTGACGCACAGCATCGTGATGCCCTGCTTGGCGAGGTCGATCATCACCTCGAGCACCTCGTTGATCATCTCGGGGTCGAGCGCCGAGGTCGGCTCGTCGAACAGCATGATCTTCGGCGTCAGGCACAGCGCGCGCGCGATCGCCACGCGCTGCTGCTGGCCGCCCGAGAGCTGCAGCGGGTACTTGAGCGCCTGCTCGGCGATGCGCACGCGCTCGAGCTGCGCCATCGCCTTCTCCTCGGCCTGCTTCTTCGGCAGCTTGCCGACCCACATCGGCGCCAGCGTGAGGTTCTCGAGCACGGTGAGGTGCGGGAACAGGTTGAACTGCTGGAACACCATGCCGACGTTGCGGCGCACGGCATCGATCGCCTTGACGTCGTCGCTCAGCTCGATGCCGTCGACGGTGAGGCGACCGGTCTGGTGCTCCTCGAGCCGGTTGATGCAGCGGATCAGCGTCGACTTGCCCGAACCCGACGGGCCGCAGATCACGATGCGCTCGCTCTTGGCCACCGCAAGCTGAATGTCGCGCAGCACGTGGAACTGGCCGTACCACTTGTTGACGTTGTCGAAATCGATGATCGGTGCGTCGGAGGCCATGTCGAGTTGTCGGTCGCTATTGACGGCGCATGCCGATGTTGAGGTAGGCCTCGACCCAGCGACTGTAGCGCGACATGGCGAAGCAGCAGATGAAATACACCGCCGCCACGAACAGCTGCCCCTCGAGGAAGAACTTGCGCCAGTCGGCGTCGCCCAGCGCGAGCTGCAGCGCGCCGGTGAGGTCGTACAGGCTGACGATGGTGACCAGCGAGGTGTCCTTGAACACGCTGATGAAGCTGCCCACGATGGCCGGCACCACCAGCCGCAGCGCCTGCGGCAGCACGATCTTGCGCGCGGTCTGCCAGTAGGTCAGGCCCAGCGCCTGCGCCGCCTCGACCTGGCCCTTGGGCAGCGCCTGCAGGCCGCCACGCACCACCTCGGCCAGGTAGGCGGCGGCGAACAGCGTCATGCCCACCAGCACGCGAACCAGCACGTCGATCGTCGTGCCGTGCGGCATGAACAGCGGAAACATGAACGACGCCATGAACAGCACCGAGATCAGCGGCACGCCGCGGATCAACTCGACGTAGAGCACGCACACCGCGCGGATCGCCGGCAGGTGCGAGCTGCGCCCCAGCGCCACCAGGATGGCCAGCGGGAACGCCACCACCAGGCTCACCACCGACAGCGCCAGCGTCAGCGGGAAG
>DASURM010000178.1:0-3908 GCA_036280035.1 Burkholderiaceae bacterium
TTTCCCTTGGCCAGCCCCCTTCCCTCCACCACCTCCTTGGCCGTGTTGCTGGCCTCGTTCGGCGGCTTCCTCGGTACTACGGAGCTGTCCGACTTCCCACGCCCGTTCGTCATTGGCTTTCGTCCTTGGACTTCCCGATACGGTCTTCGGCCTCATCGGCAAAAGACGGACGTGGGATCTCCCGGTTCCCGCGCGAGGTGTTTCCGTGCGTGCACAGGGTCTCTGACCGCGCGGGGTCCAGGAGCACCTCGCATTGGTGGTGCTCCCGATGTGGCCTTCCGCCTATCTCCACGGCGTCGGCACCCCGAAGTGGCCACGGCTCGCGCCGTGGGTCATGTATTTCGCGGCTCAATACCAGGCCTGCACGTCCCCCTGTCAACGCTTCACCTTCGCCCTCGCGAGCGACGGCGCATGACTCGGGGCCGGTGTGGGTCGCTACTCCTTTACCGTATGACTCTTTCATTCACTACATCTCGCCGGCTTTGACCGGCGCACCGGAGACAAGCCATGAGTCCACCGATCAGCCGCTACCCGGTGCCCGAGATCGAGAACCTGCCGGCCGACCTGCGCGAGCGCATCGTGCAGGTGCAGGAGAAGGCCGGCTTCGTGCCCAACGTGTTCCTGGTGCTGGCGCACCGGCCCGACGAGCTGCGCGCCTTCATGGCCTACCACGACGCGCTGCTGCTGAAGGAGGGCGGTCATCTCACCAAAGGCGAGCGCGAGATGATCATCGTCGCCACCTCGGGGGCCAATCAGTGCCTCTACTGCGTGGTGGCGCACGGCGCGATCCTGCGCGTGTACGAGAAGAAGCCGCTGCTGGCCGACCAGGTGGCCGTCAATCACCGCAAGGCCGACATCACGCCGCGCCAGCAGGCGATGCTCGACTTCGCGCTCAAGGTGACGCGCGCGTCGCACGAGATCGCCGAGACCGACTTCGCGGCGCTGCGTGCGCACGGCTTCGACGACGAGGACGCCTGGGACATCGCCGCGATCAGCGCGTTTTTCGGGCTCTCGAACCGCATGGCCAACGTGGTCGGCATGCGGCCCAACGACGAGTTCTACCTGATGGGGCGCGTGCCGCGGTCGAAAAAGGAGTCGGCATGAACCGCATCGACCTGAACGATCGCGTCGCCGTGATCACCGGCGGCGCGCAGGGCTTCGGCTACGCCACCGCGGCGCGCATGATCGACTCGGGCGCCTCGGTGGCGCTCTGGGACATCGACAGCGCGCGGCTCGAGCAGGCGCGCGCCGAGCTGAGCGCGCGCGGCAGCGTCGCCACCGCGGTGGTCGAGCTGACCAGCGAGACCGCGGTGGAGGCCGCCGTGCAGGCCACGCTCGAGCGCTTCGGGCAGATCGACATCCTGGTCAACAACGCCGGCATCACCGGCGGCAACGGCACCACCTGGCAGCTCGAGCCGGCGGTCTGGAGGCGGGTGATCGAGGTCAACCTGGTGGCGCCGTACCTGGTGAGCCGCGCCATCGTGCCGCACATGATCGCGCGCCGCTACGGGCGCATCGTCAACATCGCATCGATCGCCGGCAAGGAGGGCAACGCCAACGCGTCGCACTACAGCGCCTCGAAGGCCGGGCTGATCGCGCTGACCAAGTCGCTCGGCAAGGAGCTGGCGCGGGCCGGCGTGGCGGTCAACTGCGTCACCCCGGCGGCGGCCCGGACCGCGATCTTCGACACCATGACGCAGGCGCACATCGACTTCATGCTGTCGAAGATCCCGATGGGCCGCTTCCTGCTGGTGGAGGAGCTGGCGGCGATGGTGTGCTGGCTGTCGTCGCAGGATTGCTCGTTCTCCACCGGCGGCGTGTTCGACATCTCGGGCGGGCGCGCCACGTACTGAGGCGCCCGCGCGGCGGCCCCGCCGCGCCCGGAACGGTTGACGCAGGCCGATCGCATGCAGATCCGCAGCGACATCCCCGCGCGCCTCGACCGCCTGCCGTGGACGCGCTGGCACTGGCGCGTGGTGATCGCGCTGGGCGTCGCGTGGGTGCTCGACGGGCTCGAGGTCACGATCGTCGGCTCGCTCGGCAGCGTGCTCGAGCGGCCCGACACACTCGGCCTGAGCGCCGAGCAGGTGGGCTGGTCGGGCTCGCTGTACGTCGGCGGCGCGGTGATCGGTGCGCTGCTGTTCGGCCGCGCGGCCGATCGCCTGGGGCGCAAGCGGCTGTTCCAGCTGACGCTGGCGGTCTACATGGCCGCCAGCGTCGCCACCGCGTTCGCCGACGGCTTCGTCTGGTTCGCGGTGTGCCGCTTCCTCACCGGGCTGGGCATCGGCGGCGAGTACGCGGCCATCAACTCGGCGATCGACGAGTTGATTCCCGCGCGCGTGCGCGGCCGCGTCAACCTCGCGATCAACGGCAGCTTCTGGATCGGCGCGGCGATCGGGGCGCTGATCAGCCTCGCGCTGCTCGATGCGCGCGTGCTGGGGCCGCAGGGCTGGCGCGCAGGCTTCCTGATCGGTGCCGTGCTCGCAGTGGCGATCGCGCTGGTGCGGCGCCACGTTCCCGAGAGCCCGCGCTGGCTGCTCGCGCACGGGCGCGACGGCGACGCCGAGCGCATCGTGGCGCAGGTCGAGCGGACCGCGGGCCTGAGTGCGCCGGGTCCCGAGGCGGTGGGTGACGGCGTCACCCGGCCACGCCGCGGCACGCCGTCGCTGCGCGAGGTCTGGCACGTGCTCGCGCGGCGCTACCGCACGCGCAGCGCGGTGGTACTGGCGCTGATGGTGTCGCAGGCGTTCTTCTACAACGCGATCTTCTTCACCTACGCGCTGGTGCTGACTCGCTTTCACGGCGTCGATGCGACCCGCGTCGGCCTCTACATCGTGCCGTTCGCGGCCGGCAACGTGCTCGGCCCGCTGCTGCTCGGGCCGCTGTTCGACCGCATCGGCCGCCGGCCGATGATCGCCGCGACCTACGCGCTGTCGGGGCTCACGCTGCTGCTGACGGGCATCGGCTTCGTCGCCGGGGTGCTCGACGCGCTCACCCAGACGCTCGCCTGGTCGGTGGTGTTCTTCCTCGCGTCGGCGGCGGCCAGCTCGGCCTATCTCACGGTCAGCGAGGTGTTCCCGCTCCAGATGCGCGCGCTCGCGATCTCGCTGTTCTACGCGGTGGGCACCGGCGTCGGCGGCTTCGCCGCGCCGGCGCTGTTCGGTGCGCTGATCGAGACCGGCAGCCGCGCCAACGTGTTCGTCGGCTACGCGATCGGCGCGGTGCTCGTGCTGCTTGCCGCCGCAGTGGCGTGGCGCTGGGCGGTGGACGCCGAACGCAAGCCGCTGGAGGAAGTGGCGCCGCCGCTCGGATCGGAGGCTGAAGTTCGCTGAGAACCTGGGCTTCGCGATCCGCCCGGGCTCCGCTTGGACCGACTCAGCGCGCCGGCGGAGGCAGCGCCGGTTTGCCCTGCCCCGCGCGATACGCCGTGAGCCTCGCGCGCAGGTCGTCGTCGATGCGCCGCGGCCGGCCGTCGTCGAGCCCGATGATCACCAGCGTCGACACCGCTTCGAGCCGGCGCTGGCCGCCGACGGCACCGACGAAGCGCAGCCGGATCGAGCTCGACCCGATGTGCTCGAGGTAGACGGTGAGGTCAAGGTGCTCGCCCAGGTGGCACGGTGCAACGAAGCTGCATTCGATGCGTGCGGTCGGCGTGCCGAGCCGGCGCTGCAGGATGAACTCCGAATAGCGGATGCCGAGCGCCTCGGTGAACCAGTCTTCGACCACCGCCTGCAGCATCTCGAAGTAGCGCGGAAAGAAGACGTAGCCGGCCGGGTCGGTATGCGTGAAGCGAACGACGGTCTGCAGCGTGAACGGCGTCTTGACCGGGTGACTCATCGGTTTGTCCTGGTGTGCCGCGCGCTTGCGGCCGGCGGCAAGCGCCCTGGCTGACCTTGCTCATGATGCCC
>DASURM010000179.1:0-4552 GCA_036280035.1 Burkholderiaceae bacterium
GACGCCTCGGGCGGGCCCGCCCTGAGCACGACGCCATGGCGCTGCCATGGCGTCGTCGTTTCCGGGGTTCGTCAGCCCGCGGGCTCGGAGCCTGGCGCCGGCGCGGGCGCCCCGCCTTCGGGCTGGGCCGGGGTCTGCGCATCGCGCTGCTTGCGCTGACGCTTCTCTTCGGCCTTGCGCTTCTTGGCCAACTCGCGTTGGCGCTTCTCGTAGGCGTAGTTCGGGGTTGCCAAGGACTGCTCCTGCCAGCGGCCGCCGGGGCACCGCCCGGTGCCCCGTGCGCGCAGCATACGGCATGCCTCAGCGGGCGACGAGCCGCGCGCACCGCGGTGGCCGGCGGGCGTGTTGCACGCCACAATGGCGCCCGCTGAAGGAGGGGCCGCAACGGCCGTATCCGATTGACGGCATCCGACGACCTGGGTGCGCTGATGGCGCGGGTGGCGCTGCACGACCGTGCGGCGTTCGAGCGCGTCTATCGCGCCACCGGTGCGCATCTGCTGGGCGTGGCGCTGCGTATATTGGGCAGCCGCGAGCGTGCCGAAGAGGTGTTGCAGGACGCGTTCGTCAATGTCTGGCAGGGCGCGCGCGGCTACAACCCGAACGTGGCCGCGCCGATGACCTGGCTGATCAACATCGTGCGCAACAAGTCGATCGACGCGTTGCGCTCCGGCGCCGGCGAGCGCCGCCACACCGCCGCGCTCGACGACGACGCGCTCGACGCGCCCGCCGATGCAGCACTCGAGCCGCAGCAAGTGCTCGATGCCAGCCTGCGCCGCGCGCACATCGACGCCTGCATGTCCGCGCTCAACGCGCAGCAGCGCCAGGCGCTGGCGCTGGCCTACTACAGGGGCCTGGTGCATTCCGAGATCGCGCAACAGATGGGTGCGCCGCTGGGCACCGCCAAGGCGTGGGTGCGGCGCGGCCTCGACAAGCTGAAGGATTGCCTCGGCGCGCGCGGGGTGACGGCATGAGCCCCCGCCCGGCCGCTCCGAAGGGGGCGAATCCCGCTCGGCGGGAGCGAGCCCGGACGTGTCCCGTCCCTGCGGACGGGGCACGCCTGGCGAGCGCCGGGCCCCTCAGCGGGCCCGGCGCGGCCGAAGGCCGCAAGGGTGCACCAATGACCCTCGAGCACACCTCGGCTCCCCGCGGGGGCACTGCTGCGCGTGCGTCGCCGTGGGAGCGCCCGGCATGAACCTGTTGCGGCCCGAGCGGCTGGAACCGCTGGCGCGCGAATACGCGCTCGGCACGCTGCACGGCGCGGCGCGCCGCCGCTTCGAACGGCTGCTGCGCGAGGCGCCGCTGACGATGCGCGTGGTGGCGCACTGGCAGGAGCGCCTGGGCGTGCTGGCCGCCGGGGTGCCGTCGGTGCAGCCGCGCGAGCGGGTCTGGACGGCGCTGGAGCAGCGCCTGTTCGCCCAGCCGGCCGGCGCCGCGCGCTGGCAGTGGGTGCGCAGCCTGCTCGCGCCACGCGTGCTCGGCGGCCTGCTCGCCGGCGTGCTGATGGCCAGCGTGGTGCTGCGCTTGCAGCCGCAGTGGCTGGGTCTGGAAGCCGCGAGCGAGGCGCTGCCGCAAAGCTACGTCGGCCTGCTGCTCGACGATGCCGGGCAGGCAACGCTGCTGGCGAGCTCGCGCCGGCACAGCCGCACCATCGCGGTGAAGCTGCTGCAGCCGCTTCGGGTGGCGCCCGGGCAGGTGGCCCGGCTGTGGGCGTTGCCGAGCGACGGTGCGCCGTTCCTGGTCGGCGCAGTGCCGGCGCGGGGTTCGGCCACGCTACCGCTGCCCGACAGCGCCGAGAAGCTGTTCTACGAAGTCGCGCGCCTGGGGGTGACGATCGAGCCGGCAGGCAGCGATGCGCGCGCGCCGGCCGCGCCCATGGTCGCCAGCGGGCCTTGCGTGAAGCTGTGGTGAGGCGCGGCGGTCGGCCTTATCGTTGCGTCTCGTCGCGCGGGGCAAGCGTCCGGCGCGCGGCTGGCTCCGTAGATCCGGCGAGGCTTGGCGACCGCCGGCCCCCAACCCACAAGGATCCGCCATGAAACCATCTCTCGTTCGCCCGTTCGTCCTCGCCGCGCTCGCGCTGGCCCTGCAGCAAGGCAGCTTCGCTGCCGACGACAGCTCGCCGGCCGCACCCAGCCAGCTTTCGCAGGCGCGCAGCCTGATCAAGGACAAGAAGTGGAGCGAGGCGATCGCCGAGCTCAAGCGCGTCAACGACACCGCCAGCGCCGACTGGAACAACCTGATGGGTTACAGCCAGCGCAAGGCCAAGACGCCCGACTTCGACGCTGCCGAGCGCTACTACAACGAGGCGCTGCGCATCGACCCCAAGCACCGCGGCGCCCTGGAGTACTCGGGCGAGCTGTACCTGATGAAGGGCGACCTCGCCACCGCAGAGAAGCGCCTGGCCGTGCTCGACAAGGCGTGTACCTTCGGCTGCGACGAATACACCGATCTGAAGAAGGCGATCGAGCGCTACAAGGCCAGCGGCAACAAGTACGTCGCCGGGTCGTACGGCAGCTGAAACGGCGCGCCGGCGGTGACGCCGCACCGCGTCAGTAGAGAATGCAGCTGACGGTCACCGCGTGCGTGTGGCCGTCGGTGGCAGCCGGCGTCGACGTGACGGTGACCGCGACGCCGGCCTTCAGCTGCCCCAACTGCGCCACGCTCAGCGTGACCTCGTGGCTGTGGTTGGCGCTGCCCATGATGTCGTAGGTCTTGGGCGTGGCCGAGTCGAGGTCGGCCACGACGATCGGCAGCACGTGGCCATGGTTGCCCGCGATGCTGCCGGAGCAACTGCTGGTGCCCATCGCGCCGGCGCTGCCGCCGTAGCCGCCGCCGCAACTGCCGAGCAGCAGCAGCGCGCTGCCCGAGGCCAGCGTTTCGACGAAACGTTTGCGAGTGATGACCATGCGATCTCCCGGCGAATCGGCCCGCGCTGCGGAGGGCCCGGCGCCGGCGTGATGCGCTTACGGCGATCGCCGCGGTCCGATTCCATGCGCACGAATCCACTTTGTGTCGGCGTGTGGCGTGTGCCTTCGCGCGAGCGCCGCCCGCGTCGAACCTGAGGTGGGGGCGAATCCGCTACGCTCGCGGCTTCGCGTTGCTGCCGCGCCATGTTCTCGCGTTTCGAACGGCTGATCTTTCCGTACCCCGAGCAGGCGCCCGAGCGGCCGCCGCGCGGGCTGCTGCCGTTCGTCTGGGCTTGCACGCACGGCCTGCGCGGCTACATCGCGCTGATCATCGTGCTGGTGGCGGCGGTCGGCGCCTTCGAGGCGCTGCTGTTCGCGATGCTCGGCCACGTGGTCGACTGGCTCGCCCGGGTGCAACCGCAGCGCCTGTGGGCCGACGAGGGGCGCACGCTGCTGCTGCTGGCCGGTGCGCTGGCGGCCAGCGTCGGGGTGGTCTGGATCTGGTGCCTTCTGAAGTACCAGGGGCTGTCGTCGAACTTCCCGATGCTGCTGCGCTGGAACTTCCACCGTCTGATGCTCGAGCAGAGCATGGCGTTCTACCAGGACGAATTTGCCGGCCGCATCTCGACCAAGGTGATGCAGACCGCGCTGGCGGTGCGCGACACCGTGATGATCGTGTGCGACATCCTGGTGTTCGTGACCATCTACTTCGTCACGATGGTCATCGTCGCCGGCGGCTTCGACCTGCTGCTGCTGGTGCCGTTCCTCGGCTGGCTGGTGCTGTACGTGGCCGCGCTGCGCTGGTTCGTGCCGCGGCTGGGCCGCGTGGCGCAGGCGCAGGCCGACGCGCGCTCGCTGATGACCGGCCGCATCACCGACGCCTACACCAACATCGCCACCGTCAAGCTGTTTTCGCACGCGCGCCGCGAGGCGGCGTTCGCGCGCGGCGCGATGCAGGAGTTCATGAGCACCGCGTACACGCAGTTCCGCCTCGTCACCGGCGTCGAGGTGGTCAACCACGTGCTCAGCATGGCGCTGATCCTCGCCACCGCCGGGCTCACACTGTGGCTGTGGACGCAGGGGCGCGTGGGCGTCGGCGCGGTGGCGGCGGCCACCGCGATGGCGCTGCGGCTCAACGGCATCTCGCACTGGATCATGTGGGAAATGGCCACGCTGTTCGAGCACGTGGGCACGGTGCAGGACGGCATGAACACCTTCTCGCGAGCGCAGGCGGTGGTCGACCGGGCCGACGCGAAGCCGCTGGCGGTGTCGCGAGGCGACATCCGCTTCGAGCGGGTGCGCTTCGGCTACGGCAGCGGCTCGCCGGTGATCGACCAGCTCGATCTGCACATCCGGCCCGGCGAGAAGATCGGCCTCGTCGGCCGCTCGGGCGCCGGCAAGAGCACGGTGGTCAACCTGCTGCTGCGTTTCTACGACCTGCAGGCCGGCCGCATCGAGATCGACGGCCAGGACATCGCGCAGGTCACGCAGGTCAGCCTGCGCGAGCAGGTGGGCATGGTGACGCAGGACAACTCGCTGTTGCACCGCTCGGTGCGCGACAACATCCTGTACGGGCGGCCCGACGCCAGCGACGCCCAGATGATCGCCGCCGCGCGGCGCGCCGAGGCGCACGAGTTCATCGGCGGGCT
>DASURM010000180.1:0-12763 GCA_036280035.1 Burkholderiaceae bacterium
CGCCGGGGTCAGCCTCGGCATGGGCATCGGGCAGGCGGCGCTGCGCTTCAAGGCCGCGCGCTCGCTGGCCCGGTCGATCGCCGTGGCACCGGGGCAAGGGCCGTCGCAGCGCACGATGGACGGCGGATCGTTTCGCTGCGAGCTGGTGGGCAAGACCGCCAGCGGCAAGCTGGTGCGCGGCCGCATCGCGGGCCAGGGCGACCCCGGCAACCGCGCGACGACGAAGTTCGTCTGCGAATCGGCGCTTGCGCTCGCGTTGCAGCAGCCGGCATTGCCCGGTGGCGCACATGGCGGCGGCGTGCTCACGCCGGCCAGCGGGCTCGGCAAGGTGCTGGCTCAGCGCCTGGTGGCGCAGGGGATCACGCTGGAGCCGTTGCGCGCTTGACTGCGGCTATGCCGCCCGGGTAGCGGGAAGTCCACGTTCCGGACCCACGCAACACCGGGCCCGGGTGCGGGTGAGCGCGGTGCGATCCCGGACGCGCGATCAAACGGCAGCGACTCCCGGTAGAGCCGTGCGCGGCAGTCTTCGTCACGATGACGGCCCGATCACTCCCAACCGACCTGGAGAGGCCCGTATGGACACGCGAACCATTGACACCGAAGGCGTCGTGCGCCGTCACCTGCAAACCTTCGTCGAACGCAAGGGGCTCGACGCCATCGTGAGCGACTACACCGACGAAGCCTGCCTGCTGAACGAAAGCAGCACGCATCGCGGCAAGCCCGAGATTCGCCGCTTCCTCGAAGACTTCATCGCCGGGCTCCCGCCACGGGCGATCGACGAATTCGCGCTGCGCAGCCTGCGCGTCGATGGCGACGTTGCCCATATCACGTGGAGCGCCGGCCGCGAACTGCTCCTCGGCACCGATACCTTCGTCGTGCGCGGCGGGAAGATCGTGTCGCAGACGGTCGCCATGTACCGGCTGCCGCGATAGCCGCAGCCCGGCTGCCGCGCGGCACCGCCGCGCGCCCTCGGTGGCACCGCGCCGAGGCCCTTCACACCGACAGACTCAGGCAAAGAACCATCATGGGCGCGTTCTTCTCGATCCTCTACGGCGTGGCTGCCTATGCAGTCAGCTTCGCAACCCTCTTGTACCTCATCGGCTTCAGCGGCAACCTGCTGGTGCCGAAGTCGGTCGACATCGGGCCCGGCGCCCCGTGGGCCGAGGCGGTGGCAGTCAACCTGTTGCTGCTGGGCGTATTCGCCGCACAGCACAGCGTGATGGCACGCCGCGGCTTCAAACAGTGGTGGACGCGCATCGTTCCACCCCTGTGGAACGCAGCACCTACGGGCTGGCCACGGGCATCGCACTGGCCCTGCTGTTCTGGCTATGGGTGCCGATTGCCGAACCAGTCGTCTGGCGAGTCGATTCGACCCTCGCGGCGGCGTTGCTGTGGGGCGTGTTCGGGCTCGGATGGCTGACGCTGCTGGTCAGCACCTTCCTGATCAACCACTTCGAGCTCTTCGGGCTGCACCAGGTGTACGCCCGCGTGGCCGGCCGCGCGATGCCCGAGGCCACTTTCAAGACACCGCTGCTGTACCGCTATGTGCGCCACCCGATCTACCTGGGCCTGTTGCTCGGCTTCTGGTCGGCACCGGTCATGACGGCAGGCCACGCGCTGTTCGCGCTGGGGGCCAGCGCGTACATCCTCGTGGGCATCTGGTTCGAGGAGCGCGACCTCATTGCACAGTTCGGCGCTCGCTACGTCAGGTATCGCGCCGAGGTCGGCATGCTGATTCCGCGACGGGGACGATCCTGACGACGACCGCGCCTGCCACCGTTGCGGCGCTGCGACCCACGCGATCTTCGTCTCGGGAACCACGGGCTTCGACCACGCGACGACGTCGATCTCCGACGACGTCGCGCAGCAGGCCGAGCCGTCCTTGGCCCGCCGATCGGGGACAGGGTCACACCAAACCGCGTCGGGCGGCGTCAATTCCGCGCCGCATCGGCCGATACCGCAGGAATCCAACCACGCGACGACGCGCAAGGAACGATCTTGAGCAACCCCGGGCGAGGCCTGCTGCTGGCGACGGCGAGCGCAGTTCGCGGCTGGTTCGGCAGCCGCGGCGTCCGCGCGGCCGCGGTAACGAACGGGCCGGCGCCCGCGCGCAGATCCCATGCCGCCATGCCCTCGTTGCCATCGCGCCCGGCCGGTCGCGACGACGAGGTTTCCTGCGGCGCGCGCGCGGCGGCGGCCAATGCCAGTGCCGCTTGCATGCTCTGGCGGCACGCGCTGGGTACGAGTGCCGATGCGGCGGTCCGGCCTGATCGGTTGAATGCCCTGCGGGCGAGCGTGCTGGCCACACTGAACGGCGCGCTCGGGGATCGCCATTTCCCGCGTCGCCCGACGCTGATGCCGCGCTTGCTGGCGGCCGTGAACGATCCGAATGCGGCGGCGGCGCGCCTGGCCGGCATCATCGGCCAGGATCCGGTGTTGACCGGCAATGTCCTGCGGCTGGCGAACAGTGCAGCGCTACGCACCTCCTCCACCCCGATCGACACTCTGCAGAGCGCGATCCTCGCGTGCGGTACCGACGGGCTCCAGGCGCTGGCGGCCATGGCGCTGGCGCAGCCCGTGTTTCGCGCCGAATCGCCCTCACTGGGTCGCTTGCCGACCCTGCTATGGGCGCGCACCGAGCGCGCCGCCGTGGCGGCCGAGCTCTACGCCCAGCAGGCGTGCCCGCGCGAGCGACACGCGGCGCAACTCCTCGTGCTGCTGCGCGCACTGGGACCGCTGGTCGTGTTCCGCATCGTCGACGAGGCCTGGCGAGGCGCGCCGCCCGATGGCTGCGATTCAGCCTGCGCCGCGGCCGTGATCGGCGAACTGGGCAGCCGCGTCTCGGCAAGGGTCGCCAGGCAGTGGGGCAGCCCGCCGCAGACCTGCAAGGTGCTGGCCGCGCTCGGT
Organism: Burkholderiaceae bacterium; assembly: GCA_036280035.1. Classification (GTDB taxonomy): domain Bacteria; phylum Pseudomonadota; class Gammaproteobacteria; order Burkholderiales; family Burkholderiaceae_C; genus JAEUPI01. The sequence continues at coordinate 2,908 of DASURM010000180.1, forward strand.
GCTCCGGCCGGCGGACGCCTCGCCGACCGGGCCTCGCGTAGTCTCATGGCCTGCGTCGAGGTCGGGGAACTGCTCGGCACCGTGAGCGTGATGGCGCGCGAGCGCGTCTGCGACAGCGACACGGGGCTTGCCCTCGCGGGCGAGGCGGGTCTGCCGCGCGATTGGCTCGCCGCGACCCTGCAGCGGCTCGGGCCGAGCCGGTAAGGGATCTCTCGGGCGCTCCGCGAAGAGCGTGACTGTCGAATAGACATTCGCGCTCTTCGCCAGATTCCTTGACTTGTGGCTCCGGCCGGCGCTACGCGCCTTCACATCGGCTGCGCCGATGTGAGCCTGCGCCGCAAGCCCATGAACTTGCGGCGCCCTTCGTGCGCCGGTCGCTGCGCGACGCGAAGAGCGTGACGGTCTACTCGACCGTCACGCTCTTCGCCAAGTTCCTGGGCTTGTCCACATCGGTGCCTCTGGCGACTGCGGTGTGATACGCCAGCAATTGCAGCGGCACCACGTGCAGGATCGGGCTCAACGCACCGTAGTGCTCTGGCAGGCGGATCACGTGGACGCCGGGGCCGGGTTCGATGTGCGTATTGGCGTCGGCAAACACGTAGAGCTGGCCGCCGCGGGCGCGCACCTCCTGCATGTTGCTCTTGAGCTTCTCGAGCAGGTCGTCGGCCGGCGCCACCGTGACCACCGGCATCTCGGCATCCACCAGCGCCAGCGGGCCGTGTTTCAGCTCGCCCGCCGGGTACGCCTCGGCGTGGATGTAGCTGATCTCCTTGAGTTTCAATGCGCCTTCGAGCGCCACCGGATAGTGCCGGCCGCGGCCGAGAAACAACGCGTGCTGGCGCGGCACGAACGCTTCAGCCCAGGCGATGATCTGCGGCTCGAGCGCCAGCACCGATTGCACCGCCGCGGGCAGGTGGCGCAGGTTGCGCAGCGCGGCGTCTTCGCCGTCGGCCGCAAGCCTGCCGCGGTGCTTGGCCAGCACCAGCGTCAGCAGGAACAGCGCCACCAGTTGCGTCGTGAACGCCTTGGTCGACGCCACGCCGATCTCGACGCCGGCACGGGTGATGAACGCGAGCCTGCACTCGCGCACCATCGCGCTGGTGGCGACGTTGCAGATGGTGAGCGTGCGCTCCATGCCCAACGCGCGCGCGTGCTTCAGCGCGGCGATCGTGTCGGCCGTCTCGCCGCTCTGGCTGATGGTGACCACCAGCGTTCGCGGATCGGGCACGCTCTCGCGATAGCGGTACTCGCTGGCGATCTCCACCGTGGTCGGCAGGCCGGCAATCGCCTCCAGCCAGTAGCGCGCCGTGCAGCCGGCGTAGTAGCTGGTGCCGCAGGCGAGGATCAGCACGCGGTCGACGCCGTCGAGCACCTTGTACGCCGCGTTGCCGAACAGCGACGGGTCGAGCCCGCCGACGCCGTCGAGCGTGTCGGCGATCGCTCGCGGCTGCTCGAAGATCTCCTTCTGCATGTAGTGGCGGTACGGGCCCAGTTCGGCGGCGCCCGAGTGCGCCTGCACGGTGCGCACCTCGCGCTGCGCGCGCTTGAAGCTGCCGTCGGCCTGGCGCGCGACGACCCAGTGCTTGCCGAGCTGCAGGTCGACCACGTCGCCCTCTTCGAGGTAGGCGATCTGGTCGGTCACGCCTGCCAGCGCCATCGCATCGGAGGCGACGAAGGTCTCGCCCTTGCCGACGCCCACCACCAGCGGCGAGCCCTCGCGCGCGCCGACCACGCGCTGCGGCTCGTCGCGGCAGAACACCGCCAGCGCGTAGGTGCCCTTCAGCCGCAGCGCGGCGCGCTGCACGGCCTCGAACAGGTCGCCGTCGTAGAAGTGGTTGACCAGGTGGGCGACCACCTCGGTGTCGGTCTGGCTCTCGAAGGCGAAGCCCTTGGCCTGCAGCTCGGCGCGCAGCTCGTCGTGGTTCTCGATGATGCCGTTGTGCACCAGCGCGATGCGTCCCGACCCGTTGGAGCCCGGTGCGCCCGAGAAGTGCGGGTGCGCGTTGTGCACCGCCGGCGCTCCGTGCGTCGCCCACCGGGTGTGCGCGATGCCGGTGCCGCCGGCGATGTGTTCCTTTGCCACCTGCGCGTCGAGCTCGGCCACGCGCGCGGTGCTGCGCGCGCGGCGCAGCCCGCCGCCCTGATGCACCGCCACGCCGCACGAGTCGTAGCCGCGGTACTCGAGGCGCTTCAGACCTTCGACGAGGATGGGCACGATGTCCCGGTTGCTGACGGCGCCGACGATTCCGCACATGAATGCTTGACCTGGGGCAATTGTGAGTGGCGCGATGGTAGGCAAGTCGACGTGGCATGAGCTTTCATTTTTCTCGCTATTGCGCAATACTCCGCCGCGTCATCAATCTCATGATGCTTTTCAGTCCATAGCTGGCGTCACATGGAAGATTCTGCCAACTCAACTCCCCTGGATGAGGTGGATCACCGGCTGCTCGAGTTGCTGCAAGGCGACGCCTCGCGCTCGAACCAGGCGCTGGCCGACGCGGCGCGCGTGTCGCCGGCCACCGCGCTGCGCCGCGTGCGGCGCCTGATCGACGCCGGCGTGATCGAGCGCCAGATGGCGATCGTGTCGCCGCGCGCGTTCGACGCCGGCCTCACCGCGATCGTCGAGGTCACGCTCGACCGCCAGGGCGCCGAGCACCTGGCCGCGTTCGAGGCGCGCGCGGTCGCCGAGTCTGCTGTGCAGCAGTGCTATCGCGTGACGCCCGGCCCCGACCTCGTGCTGGTGGTGTGGGTGCGCGACATGAGCCACTACAACGCGCTGGTGCAGCGGCTGTTCACCGAAGACGCCAACGTGCGCAACGTCAAGAGCTACTTCGCGACGCGGCGCGCCAAATTCGAGCCGCGGATCGACTTCACGCCGCCTCGGGCGCAGCCGGCGACGCCGACGTCGTCTTCAGCAGCACCAGGCCCTTGAGGTACTCGCCCTCCGGGAACTCGATCGTCGTCGGGTGATCGCACGCGGCCTCGAGCCGCTGCACGATCGCGGCGTTGACGCCGGCGTCGATGCCGGCACCGGCGACGATCTTGTGGAACAAGTCGGCGCCGACGCCGCCGGAGCACGAAAAGGTGGACAGCACCCCGCCCGGGGCCAGCAGTTTCAGCGCCAGGCGGTTGATGTCCTTGTAGGCGCGCGCCGCACGCTCGGCGTGCGCGGCGGTCGGCGCGAACTTCGGCGGGTCGAGCACGATGGCGTCGAACGACTCGCCGGCCTTCAGGCGGTTGCGCAGCGTCTGATTCACATCGGCATCCAGGTACTCGGCCGAACGATCGCCGAAGCCGTTGCGCGCGACGTTGGCGCGCGCCAGTTCGAGTGCAGCGGCCGATGAATCCACGCTCGTCACGTGCTGCGCGCCGCCGGCGAACGCCGCGACGCTGAAGCCGCCGCTGTAGCAGTAGCAGTTGAGCACGCGCTCGCACCTCAGCCGGCGCACCCATTGCGCGAAAGCATGCCGATTGTCGCGCTGGTCGAGGTAGAAGCCGGTCTTGTGGCCGTGCGCCACGTCGAGCGCGAGCGTCCAGTCATGCTCGCGAATAACGACTTCGGTGGCACCACCGCCGCGCAGCCAGCCGCTGCGCGCGGCCAGGCCTTCGAGCGCGCGCACGCCCGAGTCCGACCGTTCGTAGACCGCGCCGACGCCGGTCACACGCACCAACACGTCGGCGATCGCGTCGCGCCAGCGCTCGGCGCCGGCGGCCAGGAGTTGCACGCTGAGTACGTCGGCATAGCGGTCGACGATCAGCCCGGGCAGGCCGTCGGCCTCGGCGTGCACCAGCCGCACGCCGTCGCTGGCCACGCCCAGCCGCTGGCGCAGCGCCACCGCGGCCGCGATCCGGCGCTCGAAGAACGCCGCGTCGATGCGCTCGGCTTCGTCGAAGCTCCAGGCGCGCACGCGGATCGACGAACGAGGGCTGTACGCCCCCCACGCCAGAAACCGGCCGTCGCTCGCCTGCACGCGCACCGTCTCGCCGGAGTCGCCGCCGCCCTTGTCGATGCTGCCTTCGAACACCCACGGGTGCCGCCGCAGCAGCGAGCGCTCCTTGCCGGCACGCAGTCGCACGACCTTCATGCCGCCGATTGTGGCTTCGGCCGGCGCTGCGCGCCTTCACATCGCTGCGCGATACGAGTCTTCGCCGCAACCTTCGGTTGTCCGCTGGCCGGATCGCCGGCCCTGTTGGGGATGGACACGGCCTGCACACCGGCAGACGATCCCCATTCCCAAGGTTCGGGGGAGATCCATGAAGCGTTCATTCGAAGTGGCTTCGCTGGCGCTGGCGGCCGCGCTCGCGCTCGGCGCCTGCGGCAAGGCGCAGGAGAAGGCGGCCGAGGTCGCGACCGAGAAGGCGATCGAGTCGGCCTTGTCGAAGGACGGCACCCAGGCCAAGGTCAACCTGTCCGAGGGCGGCATCAAGGTCGCCACCACCGATGCCTCGGGCAAGACCAGCCAGATGGAACTCGGCAACGCCAAGATCAGCGAGGCCGAGGTGGGCCTGCCGTTCTACCCGGGCGCGCAGGCGAACGAGGGCTCGTCGATGCGCATCGTCAACGGCAACAACACCGCGCTGCAGGTGGCGCTGCACAGCGACGACAGCCACGACAAGGTGTCCGCGTTCTATCGCGAGAAGCTCAAGGCGATGTCGCAGGGCAAGCAACTGATGGAGATGAGCCACAACGACGGCGCGTCGATGACGCTGGTCGACGAGCAGGCCAAGAGTTCGTTGCAGGTCAACGTCAGCAAGGCCGAGAACGGCAGCGACATCGCGATCACGGCCAATCGCGAAGGCGCCAAGTAGCGGGTTGGCCCGCGCCGTCGACCGGCGCAGGCGCGGGTTCACGGGTTCAAGGGCCCTGTTTGCGCCGCGCGCGCGGGTGCGCGGCGTCGTACACGCGTGCCAGATGCTGGTGGTCGAGCTTGGTGTAGATCTGCGTCGTCGTGATGTTGGCGTGGCCCAGCAGCTCCTGCACCGCACGCAGGTCGCCGCTCGATTGCAGCAGGTGCGACGCGAAGCTGTGGCGCAGCATGTGCGGATGCACGCGGGTCGGCAGCCCGGCGGCGCGCGCCAGTTGCGCCAATCGCGCGCGCACCTGGCTGGCCGACAGGCGGCTGCCGCGCCGGCTCACGAACAGCGCGGCCTCGTCGCCGCGAACGATCGTGGCGCGCAACGGCAGCCAGCGCTCGAGCGCCGCGGCCGCAGCGGCGCCCACCGGCACGCTGCGCCGCTTGCCGCCCTTGCCGAGCACGTGCGCACTGCGATCGGCGCGATCGACCCAGCCGGTCGAATGCGGCGAGGCCCGCGCGTCGAGTGCCACCAGCTCGCCGACGCGCAGGCCGCAGCCGTACAGCAGCTCGACGATGGCGTGGTCGCGCGCACGCAAGGCGTCGTCTTCGGCCTCCGATGGGCCGCCGTGTTCGGCCAGCGCCACCGCCTGGTCGACCGACAGCGCCTTGGGCAGCGGCTTTGGCGCCTTGGGCGCACGCAGGCCGTCGACCGGGTTGTGCGTCACCTCGCCGCGCCGCCCCCACCAGCGGTACAAGCCGCGCCAGGCCGACAGCGTGAGCGCCATCGTGCGCGGTGCCAGCCGGCGCGCGCGCAGCGCCGAGAGCCAGCGCCGCAGGTGATGCGGCTGCGCGTCGCGCAGCGCCACGCCGTCGGCCTCGGCGGCGGCCTGCAATTGGGATATCGCAGCACCGTACAGCGCCAGCGTGCGCGCCGCCAGGTGACGCTCGACCGCCAGGTGCTGCAGGTAGGCGTCGACGTCGGCGCCGGGCACGGCGGACATCGATGACCTCAGAACCTCGGCAGCAGCCGCGACAGCCCGGCGCTGGCCACCTCGCCGAGCCGCGTCAGGAACTCGGTGCCCATGTCGGCGCTGTAGCGCGTGGGGTCGGGCGAACCGAGCACCAGCAGGCCGAAGGCATCGGCCGCATCGCCGTGGCGCAGCGAGATCATCGCCAGCGAGGCCACCGAGGCCGGCTCTTCGAGCCACTGGCAGGCCTCGAAGCCCGAGTTGACGCCGCAATACGGCATGCGCAGGCTGGCGGCGAAGGTGCGCACGTCGTCGCTTGCGCCCTGCGCGAAGCGCAGCGCCGCAAACGGATCGGCCGCGCCCCAGATGCGCAGCGCCGCGCGCGGCACCATGAACTCGTGCCGGATCTCGCGCACGATCACCTCGGGCAGGTCGGCCGCATTGGCGGTGAGCAGAATGGCGCGCGTGAAGCGGTGCAGCCGCTCGGCGATGCCTTCGTTGTCCTGGCTGGCGCGGATCATCTCGATGATCTTGTGCTCCAGGCCCTTGATCTTGTCGCGCAGCATTTCCATCTGCCGCTCCTGCAGCGACACCGCGCGCGGGCCGTGCGGGCTGGTGAGGCGAACCGCAGCCAGCACCTCGGCGTGGCGCTCGAAGAACCCCGGCGTGCGCACCAGGAACTCGGTGATCTCCGCCTCGGTGATGCCCGGTATCCCGCTCATAGCTCGATCTCTCCTTCGTACACCGTTTGCGCCGGGCCGGTCATGATCACGCTCGATTCGCCACCGGGCCACTCGACGGTCAGCAGGCCGCCGCGCGTGTGCACGTCGACGCGCTGGTCGAGCCAGCCGAGCCGGATGCCCGCCACCACCGCCGCGCACGCGCCGGTGCCGCACGAAAGCGTCTCGCCGGCGTGGCGCTCGAAGACGCGCAGCGCGATCTCGGTACGCGACAGCAGTTGCATGAAGCCGGCATTGACCTTGCGCGCGAAGCGCGGGTGCGACTCGATCAGCGAGCCCAGTTCCACCACCGGCGCGGCCGCCACGTCTTCGACGCGCTGCACGGCGTGCGGGTTGCCCATCGACAGCACCGCCACCTCGACGGCGCGCCGGTCGGCGCCCGGATCACTCGCCCCGCGAGCGTCGCCCAGCGGCAGCGGCCACAGCTCGAAGCCGCCGACGCGGTGCGGAACGAGTCCGCTCGCATCGAACGGCAGCGCGGCGTGGTCGAACACCGGCGCCTGCATGTCGACCGCCACGCGGCCGTCGACCTGCAGCTTCAGCTCGAGCACGCGGTTCATCGTCTCGACGCGGATCGCATCGCGCGCGGTCAGCCCCTTGTCGCGAACGAAGTGCACGAAGCAGCGCGCGCCGTTGCCGCAGTGCTCGACCTCGTCGCCGGTGTTGTTGAAGATGCGGTAGCTGAAGTCCACCCCACTGCGGCGCGACGGCTCGACCAGCAGGATCTGGTCGGCGCCGACGCCGAAGCGGCGGTCGCCGAGGCGGCGCAGCTGCTCGCCGCTCAACTCGATCGGCGCACGCGTGGCGTCGAGCATCACGAAGTCGTTGCCCGCGCCCTGCATCTTGGTGAAGCGCAATCGCATGACTCGATTATGGCTGCGCCCGCCTCGCGCCCCCGCGCGCATGCAGGCAACGCCGCGTCGATCAGTACAGCGTCGGCTCGCCCGCGGGCCGTGTCTTGAAGCGCTTGTGCACCCACAGGTACTGCTCGGGCATGCGGCGCACCTCTTGCTCGATCCACTGGTTTATGCGCTGCGTGTCGGCGACCGCATCGTCGCTCGGAAAATCCGGCAGCGGGTCGAGAAAGCGCACGCGCCAGCCGCGGCCGCCGGGCAGCACTTCGGCCACCACCGGCTGCACCAGCATGTCGAGCGCGCGCGCCAAGCGCGACGGGGCCAGCAGCGTGGCCGCGCTCACGCCGAAGAACGGCACGAACGCGGCATCGCGCTCGCCGAAATCCATGTCGGGCAGGTTGAAGAAGCAGTAACCCTCGCGCACCGAGCGCATCAGCGCGCGTGCGCTCTCGAAGCGCGAAAACAGGCGGCCCCCGCCGCCGAAGCGCAGGCGCTTGCGCCGGATCACGGCCTCCCACACCGGGTTGCTGGCCGGCATGTACACCGAGACCACGGGGCGCGACTGGAACAACTGCACCGCCACCGCGGCGATGTCGAGCGCGACGAAGTGCGGCACCAGCCACATCACCGGGCGGCCGCTGCGCTCGGCCAGCGCGACGTCGCCTTCCACCTTGATCAGCCGCTTCAGCCGCTCGCGGCTGGCGTACCAGCTCAGGCCGTACTCGAACACGCTGCGGCCGATGAGCGCGAAGTGTTCGCGTGCGATCTCGCGCCGCCGCGGCTCGCCAAGCTCGGGCAGGCACAGCTCGAGGTTGCGCAGCGCCACCGTGCGGCGGCTGCCGGCCAGCGCCCACATGAGCCGGCCCACCCCGCGGCCGAGTGGCGCCAGCAGCGGCAGCGGCAGCCGGCTCAGCAGCCACAGCCACGCCAGCAGCAGCGGCGCCAGCAGCCGGGCCATCAGGCGAGCGGGCCGGCGTGCGACACGGCGGCGTGGACACCGAAACCGGGCATCGAACTGGGGGCCATCGTTCCTATAATCGCGCTGTCGCCGAGTTATTGAACTACTTGCGGGGCGACGCGCGACGGAGCCGCAGGCCCGGCGCGCCGGGCCTTGAGGGGCTCCACAAATACCGCTAAAGCGTTCGCCGCCCTCCCCCACACGAGCCGGCAACGCAGGTTGCCAATGTCGGCATGCATCTGTGGCAGGAGTGTATTGAAGTGGCGAACGACTTTCTCTTCACCTCGGAATCGGTTTCGGAAGGGCACCCCGACAAGGTGGCCGACCAGATCTCCGACGCGATCCTCGACGCGATCTTCGCGCAGGACCCGCGCTCGCGCGTGGCCGCCGAGACGCTGACCAACACCGGCCTCGTGGTGCTGGCCGGCGAGATCACGACCAACGCGCACGTCGACTACATCCAGGTGGCGCGCGACACCATCAAGCGCATCGGTTACGACAACACCGAGTACGGCATCGACTACAAGGGCTGCGCGGTGCTCGTGGCCTACGACAAGCAGAGCAACGACATCGCGCAGGGCGTCGATCACGCCAGCGACGACCACCTCAACACCGGCGCCGGCGACCAGGGCCTGATGTTCGGCTACGCCTGCGACGAGACGCCCGAGCTGATGCCCGCGCCGATCTACTACGCGCACCGCCTGGTCGAGCGCCAGTCGCGGGTGCGGCGCGACGGCCGCATGCCGTACCTGCGGCCCGACGCCAAGAGCCAGGTGACGATGCGCTACGTCGACGGCAAGCCGCACTCGATCGACACCATCGTGCTGTCGACGCAGCACGCGCCCGAGTGGAGCCTGGGCTCGAAGATGAAGCCCGAGTTCGTCGAGGCGGTGGTCGAGAACATCATCAAGCCGGTGCTGCCCAAGGAGTGGCTGAAGAACACGCGCTACCTGGTCAACCCCACCGGCCGCTTCGTGATCGGCGGGCCGCAGGGCGACTGCGGCCTCACCGGCCGCAAGATCATCGTCGACACCTACGGCGGCGCGTGCCCGCACGGCGGTGGCGCCTTCAGCGGCAAGGACCCGAGCAAGGTCGACCGCTCGGCCGCCTATGCGTGCCGCTACGTGGCCAAGAACATCGTCGCCGCCGGCATCGCTCGCCAATGCCAGATCCAGGTGGCGTATGCGATCGGCGTGGCCAAACCGATGAACGTGACGGTCTACACCGAAGGCACCGGCAAGATCAGCGACGAGAAGATCGCCGCGCTGATCCACGACCACTTCGACCTGCGGCCCAAGGGCATCATCCAGATGCTGGACCTGCTGCGCCCCATCTACGAAAAGACCGCCGCCTACGGCCACTTCGGCCGCGAAGAGCCCGAGTTCGCCTGGGAACGAACGGACAAAGCACAGGCGCTGCGGGAAGCTGCTGGCCTCAAGTAAGGCCTGCAAGTCCTGGGCGGGTGTGGCCCGCCACTGGCGCATTTTTTCGCCCAAAGCCCCTGTGCGTGCGCCAGGGGCTTTGTTTTTCCTGCCGTACG
>DASURM010000181.1:0-3482 GCA_036280035.1 Burkholderiaceae bacterium
GGTCGAGGATGTCGTCGATCACCTGCGACAGGTGCTGCGTGGCGTCGCGGATCTTGTCGAGCCGGTCGGCCTGCGACGGCCGCGGATCGTCGCGGCGCAGCAGGTGCGCCAGGCCGATCACCGCGTTCATCGGTGTGCGGATCTCGTGGCTCATGTTGGCGAGAAACGCGCTCTTGGCGCGCGTGGCCGCCTCGGCGTGGTCGCGCGCCTCGGTCAGCTCGGCGTTCATCTCCTTCAGCCGTGCCTGGGCCTGCTTGAGTTCGCTGACGTCGATGAACAGCGCGAAGAAGCCGTGCACCGTGCCGTCGCGCACGTCGGGCACGTACTGCGCCAGCGTGGGCAGCAGGCGCCCGCCCGGCGAGTGCGCGTCGAGCTCGAAGCGGTGCGTATGGCCCTCGAGCACGTCGTTGGCCAGGCCGAGCAGCTGGTCGTAGCGCTCGTTGCCGAGCACTTCGCGGGCGTGCATGCCGACCATCTGCTCGGGCGTCCTGCCGTACCAGCTCGCATAGTCGGCGTTGGCGTAGCGGCAGCGCAGCTCGCGGTCCCAGTAGCAGAACATGCCCGGGATGTTGGCCGCCAGCAGCCGCAGGAATGACTCCGACTGCGCGGCCCGCGCCGCCGCCTGCTGCAGCTGCGTCGTGCGTGCCTGCACCAGCTCCTCGAGCCGGCTGCGGGTCTGCACCAGTTCGTCGGCGGTGCGCTGCGCGTCGGTGATGTCGCGCGAGATGCCGAACACACCGACCACCTGCCCGTGCTCGTTGCGCAGCGGCCCCTTGGTCACCTGGAACGCGCGGCGCCCGCGCGGCGTGTCGAAGCGCTCGATGAAGGTTTGCGTGCGGTTCTCGCTGACCACCAGCGCGTCGTGCGCCGCCAGTTGTCGCAGGTCGTCTTCGGACAGCGCCAGGTCGTGCAGCGAGGTTCCACCAGGGATCACGTACGGCAGCGCCCGCATCGAAGCACGATTGCGCATCAGGAAGCGGCCTTCCAGGTCGCGCGCGAAGAACGAGTCGGTCGAACTCTCAGCCACCGAGTTCAGCAGCGCCCACGAGCCCGGCATGACGTCGGGCTCGGTGTGCGGCGCCGGTGCGGCACGCGCCGTGACCACGCGCCGCAGCAGCCAGACCAGCAGCAACGAGGTCAGCGCGACGAAGACCCAGCCCATGTAAGGCGACAGCGCCGCGCGCTGCGCCGCGTCGCTCACCAGCGCGTCGAGCGCCGGGTCGAGGCCGAGCAACCACAGCGCCGCGAACAGCGCGTAGGCCATCACCACGGTGGCGATCCGCCGCTGCGGGGTACCCGTTGGCGCTGAACCTGCTGCGGCCATCGGCTCGTGCGCCCTCAGGTTCGGCTCGCCGCCGGGCTCGTCGCGAACGCGCGCCGCGAGGCTTCCTTGGCGGCCAGGGCTTCGTCGGTGTCGGCGTGCCGCTCGGCGATGGCGCGGAAGCTGTCGAAGTCGGCGAGGAAGGCGTCGACCACGTCGGGGTCAAGGTGCGTGCCGCGGCTGCCGGCGATGATGTCGCGCGCCCGCGCGTACGGCAGCGCGGGCTTGTAGACGCGCCGCGAGATCAGCGCGTCGAACACGTCGGCCAGCGCCATCAGCCGCGCCGGCAGCGGAATCGCGTCGCCGGCCAGGCCGTCGGGGTAGCCGAGGCCGTCCCAGCGCTCGTGGTGGTGGCGGGCGATCTGCTTGGCCACCGCGAGGAACTCGATCGGCTGCTGCGCGTCGGCCTCGGCGCGCTCGATCGCCTCGGCGCCGAGCGCGGCGTGTGTCTTCATGATCTCCCACTCGGCTTCGTCGAGTCGCCCCGGCTTCAGCAGGATGTGATCGGGAATGCCGACCTTGCCGATGTCGTGCAGCGGCGCCGATTTCGCCAGCAGTTCGATCGCGTGCGGGTCGAGCGAGGGGGCGAAGCGCGGATGCCCGGCCAGCAACTGCCCCAGCCGCCGCATGTACTGCTGGGTGCGCAGGATGTGGTTGCCGGTTTCGGAGTCGCGCGTCTCGGCCAGGCGCGCCAGCGCATGGATGCTGGCGTCCTGCGCCAGCTGGTTCTCGCGCATGCGCCGCGCTACCTCGGCCTCGAGGTACGCGTTGTGATCCGACAGCTTGTCGCGCGCGCGCTTCAGATCGATCTGCGTGCGCACACGCGCCAGCACCACGCTCGGGCGCAGCGGCTTGGCGATGTAGTCGACCGCGCCCATCGACAGGCCGCGCTCCTCCTCGGCGGTGGCGTCGAGCGCGGTGACGCAGATGACCGGGATGTCGCGCGTCTGCGCGTCGGCGCGCAGACGCTGCATGACTTCGTAGCCGTCCATGCCCGGCATCATCAGGTCGAGCAGGATCAGGTCGGGCTGCGGTTGCGTGGCCGCCAGGCGCAGCGCGGCCGGGCCGGAATTGGCCGCGCGCACGGTGTACTCGCGCACCAGCAGCTCGCCGAGCACGGTGAGGTTCTCGGGGACGTCGTCGACAACGAGCACGGTCGGCACGGTCATGGTCTGCAGAGGTGGTCCCATTGCCGCAGAGGCCGGGTCCCGCGGCTCCTTGTACACCGCCTCAAGACGATTGTCGTGATGTCCACCCTTCGCGAGCCTAGGTACGGGCGCCGATTGGCGGTGCTTTTCCGCGCCCCGTTGCTGTGCCGCCTCAACGTGCGCCGCCGGTGCCCGAAGCGCGTAGCTCGTTCGCGCCGCGCCGCTGACCCCCCGTTACCAAAGACCTCGGCGACGCGCCGGCAATCGTTCACGCGGCGCCGTCGGGCCGCGGCGTGAACCGTGTCACGCTCAGAGCGCTCGCCGAGAACCACCGACCCTCGAAGTGCCGCTTCGCATGTCGCCCGCCCTGCCTCCGGCCGCCCACCGCGCTTGGGTGCGCGCCGCTCTGTGGCTGGGCGGCATCTTCGCTCTGGCCGGCTGCACCACGACCGCCGCGGTGATCGGCGCCATCGGCATCGCGACCGACACCAGCGCGACCTGGTCGATCGCCAAGTACGTCCACGACAAGTGGGTCGAGGGCGGCCCGGTGCCGTGCTACTACCTCAACAGCGTCGAGCGCGCGCTGGCGCCGCACTGCCTTCCTTACCAGCCCGGGCTGATGAAAGCCGAGGACCTCGCGGCGTCGTACAAGCTGCCGCTGTGCCCGCTGGCGATGGCTGCGCGCGATCCGCGGCTGTGGCCGGCGCTGCCCGAACTGATCGACAAGGGCGCGATGCCCGAGGCCTGCGCGCGCGCACCGCTGGTCGAGCTGGCGCAGGCCGACCCGTGCCCCGACTTTGGCGCGGCGACGCCGCAGGTGCGCGAATCGCTGCTATGGCTGGCGCAGGCCGACGCCCGGGCGATCCACCACGACGTGGTGCGCATGCTGAGCTGCCCGCGCGCGCGCGCCGCCGGCTTCGACGCCGTGCTCGAGCGCTGGGTCGCGCAAGGCCAGATGCAGCCGGGGCAGCTCGGCTTCAGTCCGCTGTCGGCGCTGTATCCCGACATGCTGA
>DASURM010000182.1:0-4631 GCA_036280035.1 Burkholderiaceae bacterium
TGCCGCCCGCGGCGATGGTGCCGGCGGCAAACGAGTCGGCGTAGCCGTAGCGCCGCATCTCGGGCATCGCCACGCGCGCCATCGTCGCCACGGTGGCCAGCGACGAGCCGCAGATGGCGCCGAACCCCGCGCACGACGCGATCGTCGAGAGCGCGAGGCCGCCGCGCCGGTGTCCGAAGAAGGCGTACGAGGCGCGGAACAGCTCGCGCGACATGCCCGCCTTGGTGACCAGGTGCCCCATCAGGATGAACAGCGGCACCACCGACATCGTGTACTTCGCGACGTCGAGGATCTCGGTCACCGCCGATGCCGCCGCCGCCGGCCACGAGCGCATCAGCCCCATGCCGACCACGCCGACGATGCCCATGCCGAAGGCCAGCGGGATGCGCAGCACCATCAGCACGAACAACGCGACGAAGCCGAGCAGCGAGGCGGTCATCGCGCCGCCTCGGCCTCGGCGCTCGACTGCGCATCCGCCCGCGCATCCGCGCCACCACGCCGCAGCAGCATCAGGTGCACCAGCGCGGTCACCAGCAGCAGGCCGCCGATCAGGTAGTGGAACTTGGCCAGCCCGATCGACAGCGCCGGCGTCACGTCACCTTGCTGCGCGGTGCGCCCGGCGCGCTGCAGCACCAGCACTCCGGCGGCGGTCAGCAGCACGGCGCAGGTGGCGTTGGCCAGCAGGCCCTGCCAGCGCAGCAGCCACGCGGGCAGCAGCGGGTCGAGCATGTCGAAGATGATGTGCTCGCCCTTCAGCGAGGCCAGCGGCAGCCCGGCGAACACCACGCCGAGCATCAGCAGCTCGGTGATCTCCACGCTGCCCGGCACGCCGGCGCCGAGCAGCTTGCGCGCGACCACGTCGACGAAGGTCAGCACCATCATCGCGCCCAGCGACGCGGCGACCACCCAGCCCAGCAGCCGCTCGGCGCGATCGATCAGAAGCGAGCGGACCATGGCATGCGCCATCGATCAGGGCTGGACCTTGGCGATCTCGGCGCGGAACTCCTTCAGCACTGCCGCGGGGTCGGCCAGGCCCTTGGCCTTGGCGGCGTCGATCCACTTCTGCTCGAGCGGCTGCGTGCTGGCCTTGATGTGATCGACGAAGGCCTTCGGGCTCGGCGTGGCCACCACCTTGCGTGCCGCCATCGCCTCGGTGCCGTGGCGGTCGGCGGCGTCCCACTCGCGGCCCAGTAGGCGCGCCAGCGGTTCGCCGGAGAGCTTGGCGATCGTGGCCTGGTCGGACGCCGGAATCTTGTTCCACGCGTCTTCGTTCATCACCATCGCGAAGCTGGTGTTGTACAGGCCGCCCGGGATCTTGGTGCGGTACTTGATGAAGCTCTCGAGCCGGTGCGCGATCACCGCCTCGGCGGGCAGGAAGGTGCCGTCGACGACGCCGGAAGACAGCAGCTCGTACGACTCGGTCACCGGCTTGAGCAGCACGTTGGCGCCGATCGCCTTGCCGACCTCGTTGACCATGCCGCCACCGACGCGGAACTTCAGGCCCTCCAGGTCGGCGCTCGAGTTGATGGCGCGCTTGGCGAGGTAGATGTCGCCCGGGCCGTGCGTGAACACCGCCAGCACGCGCACGCCCTTGTGCTCGTTGAGCTTGGCGAGATGGCGCTCGAAGACGCGCTGGTACGCCACCGAGGTGGCCTCGGCGGAGTCGCCGAGGAACGGGAACTCGGCGATCGAGGTCAGCGTGAAGCGCCCCGGCGTGTAGCCGTGGATGCCCACCGACACGTCGGCCAGGCCGTCGCGCACCGCGTCGAAGGTGGCCGCCGGCGCCGCCACCGGCTTGGGCAGCAGGTTGCAGCGCACGCGCTTGTCGGTGCCCTTGGCCACGTCTTCGCACCACTGGTGCACCGAGCGCTGGATCGCGTGGCCCTGCGGCATGAACAGCGAGACGGTGAGCACCGTATCGGCGTGGGCGGCCAGCGACGCGCTCAGCGCGATCGCCGCGAGAAGGGTTGAACGGTTCATCGCTTTGTCTCCGGTTGTTGACACCCGCAGGCGCCGTTGGTGTGCCTTCGCTCGGGGGTCAGATCAGCGACGCCGGGTCGACGCCCGCGTCGCGCAGCACGCTCAGGAACAGCAGGCGCTCGAGCTGGCCGCGCGGCTCGAAGGCGCGTGCATCGCGCCCGCAGGCCTCGCGGATGTGGTCGGCGAGCACGATGTCGTCGCCACGCAGCGAGTCGGCGGCGAGCTGCACCTCGCAGGCGCGCTGCAGCGTCCACATCCAGCGGAAGGCGCCGAACACGTCGGCGCCGACCACCAGCAGGCCGTGGTTGCGCAGGATCAGCACGCGCTTGTCGGCCAGGCTCGCCACCAGGCGCGGCCCTTCGTCGGCGTGCACCGTGATGCCTTCGAAGTCGTGGTACGCCACGTCGCCGAACAGCTCGGCGCCGTAGAAGTTGTCGTAGCTCAGGCCACCCTTCTTGCCGGCCACCGCCATGCCCGCGGTGGTGTGGGTATGCATCACGCAGTGCGCGTCGGCGCGCGCGGCGTGCACCGCGCTGTGGATCACGAAGCCGGCGCGGTTCACGTGGTGCGGCGTCTCCTGCAGCGGCAGGCCGTCGTGGCCCACCTTCACGAGGTTGCGCGCCGTCACCTCGCGGTAGGTCAACCCGAACGGGTTGATCAGGAACGCCGGCCCTTCGCCCGGTCCGCCGGGCACGCGCAGCGTGATGTGGTTGAAGATCAGCTCGATCCAGCCGAGCGCGGCGAACACGCGGTAGCAGGCGGCAAGCTGCACGCGCAGCTTCCACTCGGCGGCATCGGCGCCGGCCGGCGCGGCGGCCTCGAGTTCGAGGATCGGGTCGAGGGTCATCGCGTTCCTTCAGAGGTCGAGAACGAGCAGCGGCTCCAGCGAGCGCGACACGCAGACCATCAGCGACTTGCCGGCCTGGCGCTCGTCGGCCGAGAGCACGTAGTCGCGGTGGTCGCACGCGCCTGCGACGATCGACGTCTCGCAGGTGCGGCACAGGCCCTCGCGGCACGAGAAGGGCACCTCGTGGCCGTGGCGCTCGAGCACCTCGAGGATGCTCTGGCCCGCCGGCACGTCGAGCGTCTGGCCGCTGCGCCGCAGCTCGATGCGAAACGCGCCGTCGGCCGCGGCGCCTTGCGGGGTGTCGCTGCGCGAATCGGCCGGCGCGGTGAAGAACTCGAACTTCACCGTGCCCTCGGGCAGGTGGGCCGTGGCCTCGCGCACCGCCTTCACCAGCGGCGCCGGGCCGCAGCAGTAGATCTGCTCGCCGCGCTCGACGCCGGCCAGCGCGGCGCCCACGTCGAGCAGGCCCGCATTCTCGTCGTCGAAGTGGAACTGCACGCGGTCGGGCAGTTCGCGCAGCGTTTCGTAGAACGCGGCGCGCTGGCGGCTGCGCACGGCGTACACCAGCCGCCACGGCCGCCGGTTGGCCTCACACCACTGCACCATCGCATTGATCGGCGTGATGCCGATGCCGCCGGCCACGAACACGAAGCCGCGCGCCTCGGGGTCGAGGGCAAAGTTGTTGCGCGGCGCGCTCGCCTTCAGCGACATGCCGCGCCGCACGTGCTGGTGGATGTACTGCGAGCCGCCGCGGCCGTTGACCGCGCGGCCGACGCCCACGAGGTAGCGCTCGCGCTCGCGCCAGTCGTTGCACAGCGAGTAGTGCCGCAGCAGGCCGTTGGGCAGTTCGACCTCGAGGTGCGCGCCGGGCTCGAACGCCGGCAGCGCCGCACCGCCGGCCGCGCGCAGCTCGAGCAGCACGACGTCGCGCGCCTCGGCGCGCACGTCGGCCACCTGCAGCGCCAGGCGCTCGGTCACTGGGCGAGTCTCCGCGCTACGTGCGCTGCAGAGCCCGCGCGCGTCGCGTGCGCGTCGATGCCGCGGTGCTCACTGGGGTACCTTCGCGCTTGAAGCGCTCCGGTATGAGCGCTTGGGAGCGGCCCGGCGCGCTCATGCCGCCACCGCCACCGGCGCCTGCTCTTCGGCGATCAGCTTGTTGAGCGTCCAGCGAAAGTGCGACAACGGCGCGTCGGCGGCGATCGCCAGCAGCTTGAAATCGGGCTCGGCGTCGAACAGCTTCTGCTGCGCCTCGATGATCGCCTTGTCTTCGTTGAAGCCCTCCAGCATGCTGTCGCGCAGCGACAGCGCGATGTTGGGGTTGTCGAGATCGAAGTCGTGCAGGTAGTTCCAGAAGAAGTGCGTCGTGCGCCGCGTCTCGGGCGTCATGAACTGGCAGTTGCGGTACTGCCGTGCGCCGGCGAGGTTGCCCTGCTTGGCGCCGCCGCCCGCGGGCGCGAACGTCGTCTCGAGGAAGAAGATCCCCGGGATGTGCATGTGGCCGATGTTGCGGCGGTCGACCTTGGCCGCCTTGTCGGCGATCACCTTCTTGTGGAACGGCGGCGCGTCGGCGTTCTCGTGCCAGCGCTCGACCCGAAAACCGCGCGGCAGCCGCTCGATCTGCACCGGCTTGGTCTTGTACGCGTACTCCTCCGAGCCGCCGAGCGTGTGCGTGTGCACGAACGCCAGGTGCGCGAAGTCGCTCAGGTTGTCGACGATGAACAGCCAGTTGGCGTCGTAGTGCAGGTACGCGGGCACGCCGCGCCAGGCCGCGTCGCGCAGAGGCGGGTAGTCGATGATCAGCGCA
>DASURM010000183.1:0-5502 GCA_036280035.1 Burkholderiaceae bacterium
TCGAACGCAGCGACCAGTGGGCCGCGTTCTTCTTCCAGGCCGCGGCCGAGCAGGGCTACGAACAGGCGCAACGCATGCGGGCGCAGGTCGGCGGGCCGCCGACCTACGTGCCCGACTGCATGCGCGAGCCCGAGCCACCGAAAGTCGCGGCCGCGCCGAAACCGCTGCCGGCCAGGCAGGCGCCGCTGGTGGTGGCGCGCCCGGGGTGGCCGCTGTCGATCGTCGAGCTGGTGAAGGCGATCGCGCCGCGCTACCAGGTGCACCCGCAGCTGGTGCTGTCGGTGATCGACGCCGAATCGCGCTTCGACACCGTGGCACTGTCGCCCAAGAACGCCAAGGGGCTGATGCAGCTGATCCCCGAGACCGCGGTGCGCTTCGGCGTGCGCAACGCCTACGACGCGCAGCAAAACGTGCGCGG
This sequence comes from Burkholderiaceae bacterium, assembly GCA_036280035.1. Lineage (GTDB taxonomy): Bacteria > Pseudomonadota > Gammaproteobacteria > Burkholderiales > Burkholderiaceae_C > JAEUPI01. Next base: position 419 of record DASURM010000183.1, read on the forward strand.
CGGCACGGCGTATCTGCAATGGCTGCTCGCCTACTACCAGGGCAATGTCACGCTGGCGGTGGCAGCCTACAACGCCGGCGAGGGTGCGGTCGACCGCTACCGCGGCGTGCCGCCTTACGCCGAGACGCGCGCCTACGTGCGCAAGGTGCTCGATGCGTTCGGCCAGTATTACCACCCGTTCGATGCCAGCGTCGCCGAGCCTTCGCCGAGGCTGAGCGCGCTCAAAGGCCTGGCACTGAGCCGCTGAACGAAGCGCCGCGGCGCGGGCGCCGATGGCGCCAGGCGCCTGTCGTCGCCTGCCCGCTGGTGGAACTCGCGTCGTTCGAGGGAGTGCCGAACCCCGCCTGTCGCGCCTTCGATTCCTCGGGTTGGGATATATTTCCCAACCATGCTCTCCGCCTCGGGGAAACAGAAGGCACTGGCGCAGGCCATCTCGAAGCTGCTGCGGCCGATCGTGCGGATGCTGCTGCGCAACTCGATGCCCTTCGCGGCCTTCGAAGCACTGGCCAAGCGCGTCTATGTCGAGGTGGCATTCGAGGAGTTCGCGATTCCGGGCAAGCGGCCCACGATCTCTCGCGCCTCGGTGCTGTCGGGCCTCACGCGCAAGGAAGTCCAGCGCCTGGTCGCCCCCGCGCCGCCGGACGACGGCGACGGGCCCGACTTCCACAACCGCGCAACGCGCGTGCTGACCGCCTGGGCGCGCGACCCGAGATACCGCGGCGCCGACGCGAAGCCGCGCCAGCTCGAGGCCGAAGGAAAGGCCAGTTTCGCCGACCTCGTCAGGCGCCACAGCGGCGACATGCCAGCCGCAGCCGTGATGGACGAGCTGTTGCGCGTCGGTGCGATCCGGCGTACGGCAAGGGGGCAGCTCGCTCTGGTGCAGCGTGCGTACGTGCCCGCGCAGGGCCAGCTCGAGAAGCTGGCGATGCTCGGCACCGACGTGACCGACCTGATCGAGACGATCGATCACAACGTCGAGCACGGCGCCGAGGACGCGCGTTTTCAGCGCAAGGTACTGTACCGGGACATGCCGGTGGCGGTGCTACCGGCGTTTCGCAAGGTCAGCGCGGCCAGGGCCCAGGCGCTGCTGGAACAACTGGATGCCTGGCTGGCCAGGCGCGCTGCCGCGCCCGACGCCGGTTCGGCGCCGCGCGCCCGCGTCGGCCTGGGCATCTTCGCGATCGAACAGGTGAGCGGCCAGGCAGGCCGCGGTGAGGGGGCCCCATGAAGCTGCGAGCTTTGCTTTCGGCGTTGCTGTCGCTGGTGGTACTGGCCCTGCTGAGCTGCGGCGGCGATGGCGGCATCAGCGGCACCGGCGCGCCCGAAGGCACGCTGCGCCTGTCGCTCGGCGATGCGCCCTCGTGCGGCTACGACGAGATCAACATCACCGTGCAGAAGGTGCGCGTGCACCAGAGCGCCACCGCAGACGACGCCGACGCGGGCTGGTCGGAGATCGTGCTCGCACCTGCGAAGCGCGTGGACTTGCTGACCCTGACCAACGGCGTGCTGGCCGAACTCGGTGAGACCCCGCTGCCGGCAGGCAAGTACACCCAGCTCAGGCTGGTGCTGGCGGACAACGACGCCGCGCATCCGTTGGCCAACTCGGTGGTGCCCAGCGGCGGCGGCGAGACCGCGCTCACCACGCCGAGCGCGCAGCAGTCGGGGCTCAAGGCCAACGTCGACATCGAGGTGGCTCCCAACCAGCTGGCCGACTTCGTGATCGACTTCGATGCCTGCCGGTCGATCGTCAAGAACGGCAAGTTGGGCAAGTACCATCTGAAGCCGGTGATCCAGGTCGTGCCGCGCCTCGTGTCGGGCGTCGCCGGCTTCGTGGGCGGCTCGATCGTGACCCCAGGCGCGGGCATTTCGCTGCAGCAGGCTGGCTTGCCCGTGAAGAGCACGGTCGCCGACAGCAGCGGCCATTTTCTGCTGCAGCCGGTGGTGCCCGGCAGCTACGACCTCGTGATCACCGCGCCCGGCCGGGCAACCGCCGTGGTGACCGGCGTGCCGGTGGCGACGAACGTCGTGACCACGGTCAACACGGCAGGCAGCGCGATCGATCCGCCGGCGTCGGGCAGCGGCATGCTCGACGGCACGGTCGTCACCGGCGCCGCGAGCATCGACGCGACGGTCGCGGTTGCGCAGGCGCTGACCGCGGGCCCGACGATCACGCTGGCCGACGCCCCGGTCGACGCCAGCAGCGGTGCCTACGCGTATGCGGTGTCGGTCGCGGCGCCGCTGGTCGCGCCGTATGCGGCGTTGCCGGCGCCACTGGTGTTCGTGGCCGACCCTGGCGCGGCGGGGCGATTCACGCTGACCGCCACTGCGGGCGGCACGACCAAGCCGCCGGCGGGGCCCTTGACCCTGACCGCCGGAGCAGTCGTCCACACCGACTTCGTGTTTCCGTAAGGCCCGATCGGCCCCCTCAGGAGAAGACCATGACACTCAACCACGTACGCTCTTGGATTGTTGCGTTGGCCACGGCGACCTTGGCCGCCTGCGGCGGCGGTGGTGCCGACGGCACGTCAGCCGGCACCGGTGCAGCCCTCGGCGGCGATGCACCGATGGGCACGCTGCGCATCTCGCTCACCGACAGCCCGGCCTGCGGCTACGACAACGCGTGGATCACCGTCGAAAAGGTTAGGGTGCATCGCAGCGGCTCGGCGGGCGACGGCGACGCCGGCTGGATCGACCTGCCGCTGCCCTCGCCCCAGCCGCTGCGGGTCGACCTGCTGACGCTGACCAACGGCGTGCTGGTGCCGCTGGGCCAGGTGCAGTTGCCGGCCGGCACCTACAACCAGATGCGCCTGGTGCTGGCTGCGAACACGCCGGGCAATCCGAACGCGAATGCCGTCAAGCCGACCGGCGGGGCGATCGTCCCTCTGACGACACCGAGCGCCCAGCAAAGCGGCCTGAAGATGAACCCCGGCATGACGGTGCCGCCCGGGCAGGAGGCCGACTTCGCGATCGACTTCGACGCCTGCAAGTCGTTCGTCAAGGCCGGCAAGTCGGGCAAGATCCTGCTCAAGCCGGTGTTGTCGGTGCTGCCGATCCTCTACCCGGCAGGCCAGCGCATCCAGGGTTGGCTCGACCCGGCGCTGGCTGCAGCCGGTGCCGTGGTCTCGGTGCAGAGCGACGGTGCCGTCGTGCGCGCCACGCCACCGGTGCTCGAAAGCGGCGGCAATCTGAGGTTCGAGCTGTACCCGGTGCCGGTGGGAACCTACGATCTCGTCGTCACCGCCAATGGGCGTTCGAGCGCCATCGTGACCGGTGTGCCGAGCGACACCAATGCGTCCACCACCGTCAACAGCATCGCGTACCCGATCCAGCTTCCGGCGTCCGAACTGCAGACGGTGAGCGGCACGGTCACGTTCAACGGCAGCGCCGTCGACACCGGCGGTGTCGTGAGAGCGCTTCAACTGCTCGTCGGCGGCCCGACGGTCGAGGTCGCCAGCGCCAATGCGCGGCAGGACGACGGCCACTACGAGCTGGCCCTGCCGATCGGCGTGCCGATCACGGCGCCGTATGTCGCGGGCACATCGCCGCTGGTCTTCGCCCCGGTCGATTCGGCCGTCGCGGGTCAATATCGGCTGGCGGCCACCGTGGCCGGCAGCGCCGACGTGAAGATCGCCGACATCGTGGTCGAGGGCGCTCCGGTGGTGCAGGACTTCGCCTTCACGGCGCCTTGACCGTCACCCCACCGAAGGGCGGCCTCGCGAGCCCGGCGCGCGTGGAGGCGCGGGCGGAGGCGCGCCGCTACACCGCTGGGAGCTCACCGCCGGATGCAAGCGACGGAAGAAGGCACAGGATCTGCTTGTCGGCCGGCTGCACCGGCAGCTCGCCGTGCTGTCGGTCCGGCGTGGTGGCTCGTGGCATGCGCGGCATCAGATCGGCCTGCGCGGGCCGTGCGCATCGTCGAGCCGCCCGACGAACAGAGGGCGCCGCGGCCGAAGCCTTGGCGCCCTCGCGCCCGGGGTCGAAACCGCCGGGGGAATACGGCTCGAATGGTACCGGCTCGGCCAGCCCCTCGAGCGAGCCATCAGGCGGCGCTCGGCCACTTGATCTGCAACCGCCGGTTGTGCGCCAGGCAGTCGCGAAGGTACAGATTGATGAGGCTCTGATACGGCACCCCTGCCTCGGCCGCCATGCCCTTGAAGTACTGCACGACATCCTCCGACAGCCGCATCGTCACGGGCTTCTTGAGCTTCGACGCGTAGGGGTTCCTGCGCGATTTCATCTTCGAAAAGTCGTATTCGGCCTTCATGTCACACACCTCGATAGAACTTGCTTTCGTTGCGCGTGGCCTTCCGCGCGGAGATGATGCGGATGACCTCGCCCTTCGCGCGCTCGCAATGGCACACCACGAGCAGACGCGCGCCCGAACTCATGCCGAGCAGGATGAAGCGCTCCTCGCTCGCCGCATGCTCGTCGTCGAAGAACTGCACCGCGAAGTCGTCGTAGAAGACCGTGCGCGCCTCGTCGAACGACACCCGGTGCTTCCTGAGGTTTGCCGCTGCCTTGGTGCGATCCCACTCGAAGAGCATGCGTACATTGTATTGAAGCCGCGGCTGCTTCCCTACGCCGCGGGCATCGTCACCACGCGCAGCCCCTCGTTGCCGCGCGGGTCGATCACCTTCACCGCCACGCGCCACGGCCGCCCGGCGGGCAGCGCCGGCGGGCGCGCGAACGGCAGCGTGGTGTAGCCGGTCAGTTCGTCGAAGCGCGCCTCGTCGACCACGCCCTTGTCGCCGAGCGCGCGCGCCAGGCGGTCCCACTTCTTGTGGTCGGGGAAGAACGCCTGGCAGATGCAGAAGGTGCGGCTGTCGTAGTCGGTATCGACGAACCAGGCCGCGATGCGATCGCGGCTGGTGGGGTGCAGCGCACCGCCGACCGGGTCGTAGACGTCCATGCCCTCGACCTCGATCGTCCACTGGACGTCGCCGAGCTTCACGGGCGGCTTGACGCGTGGCGCGCTGAACACCATGAAGAGCTGGCTGCCCGGCTGCGTCTTCAGCAGCTCGCCCATCGCCACGTCGGGGCGGATCAGCGCCATGTGCAGCTTGAGCTGGCTCATCGCGCCTTCG
>DASURM010000184.1:0-9670 GCA_036280035.1 Burkholderiaceae bacterium
CCGAGCTGCAGCCGCGCCAGCGCCGGCAGAGCTGCCTGCTCGCCCGCTCGCAGCAGCGCGGGCGTGCGCCCGTGCTCGATGCGCACGCCGTTGCGACTATCGCCGACCTGCAGCCGCAGGCGGCCGTCGGCATCGGGCGCCAGCGTCGCGTGGTGGGCGGCGACATGCGGATCGGGCAGCACGATGTCGTTGTCGAGCGCGCGACCGATGGTCAGCGGCCAGGCGTGCACGTCGACGAGGCGCACGCCGTGGCCGGTCGCGTCGACGACCTCGGCCTGCGCCAGGCGTGCAGCGGGCGTGTTCACCGCGCGCCTTCCTTCGGGTTCAAGCCGAAACCCTTCAAGTAGTGGTCGGTCAGCCGCAGCGCGTTGTCGAAGTCGATCGCCACCGCGTCGAGCCGGCCCTGCACTCCCTGCGTCGGCTGGTCGACCGTGGTCGTCAACACCGACAGGTTGTACAGGCCCTCGAAGCGCTTGAGCGCCGACAGGCACGCCACGGTGCGCAGCGTGAGGCCGCCGTGGTCGGTGAAGCCTTCCTTGCAGCGCGGCGCGGTGGTGGCGAAGCTGCCGCCGAAATGCTCGTTGGCGAAGCTCGCGCTGTACTCCTGGGCGAAGCGCAGCGCGCCCAGGCGGTCGCCGTCGTAGCTCTCGTGGCGCACGCTGATCATGCCGGCGCGCAACTGTGGCGAGGCGTACAGCGCGTGGTTCATCACGCAGTCGCTGCGCTCGAAGCGCATGTACTTCTGCGTCTCCGGCGAGGTGCTGCCCCAGCAGCGCATGAAGGTCTCCTGCGGCACCGGCACGCGGTAGCGCGCGTGGTGGGCGCTGCGCCACGGCTGCGCGACGAAGGCGTCGACCAGCGCCGTCTGGTACGCCACGAGCTGGCGCGTGACCTCGGCATACATCGGCTGCGTCTGCGCCGACGCCGCGCGCCCGCGCTGCAGCAGTTCGGCCGCGAACCCGCCCGGCACGAGAAAGCTCACCTGCTCGCCGTCGCGCCGCGCGGCCACGTTGATGCCGATGACGCGGCCGGCGTCGTCGACCGTCGGGCCACCGCTCATGCCGGGGTTGAGCGAGCCGCCGAAGAAGATCTGCGGCAGGAAGCTGCGCTCGACCGGCCCGTTGTAGACGCCCTCGACCACCGCGAAGCCGACGTCCAGCGGGTTGCCCAAAGAATACAGGCGCTCGCCCTTGGCCAACGGCAGCGCGGCGCTGCGCAACGACAACGGCACGGAGTCGATCGGCGGGGCGGGGCCGCGCAGGCGCAGCAGCGCCAGATCGTGGATGACGTCGATGGCCAGCAGTTCGGCACTGCCGGTGGGGCCCTGCGCCATCGTGAAGGCGAGCCGGTAGCGCTCGGGCCGCAGCGCGAACTGGCTGACCACGTGGTAGTTGGTGATCGCCAGCCCCGACGCGTCGACCACGAACCCCGAGCCGACCGACGCCTGACTGTCCTGGTCCTTCAGCAGCGTGCGCACCTGCAGCAGCTGCGCGCGGGTGGCGTCGACGATGCGCTGGCCCTGCGCCGACACCGGGGAGACCGGCTCGGGCTTGGCGGTGGCGGTGTCGCCGCGTGCCGGCGCGCCGGCGATCAGTGCGGCCAGCAGCACGATCGGCCGCAGCCTCGATGCGACGCGCCCCATGCGGTGATTCTAGGTGGCCGCGACGTGCCGCCGCGCGCTACACCGGATCCCAGCTGAAGACGTCGCCCGAGCGCTCGAGGCCGACGAAGGAGGCCTGCAGCGCCGGCATCGCGTGCTCGGCGATCGCCTGCGGCGTCCAGCCCTCGCCGCGGTGCACCGAGCGCAGCGGGCGCGGTTGGCTCATCAGGAAGATCTCGTTGTTGCGCACCGCGAACACCTGCGCGTTGACGTGTCGCGCCGCGTCGCTCAGCAGGTAGACCGCCAGCGGCGCGATCTTGGCCGGCGTCATCTGCTTGATCTTGTCGACGCGGGCCTGTTGCTCGGGCGTGTCGGTGGGGATCGAGCCCGTCATGCGGCTCCAGGCGAACGGCGCGATGCAGTTGGAGCGCACGCCGAACTTCTGCATGTCGAGCGCGATGCTCTTGCTGAGCGCGACGATGCCGAGCTTGGCGGCGCTGTAGTTGGCCTGGCCGAAGTTGCCGATCAGCCCCGAGGTGCTCGTCATGTGCAAGTAGGCGCCGCTGCCTTGCTCCTTGAAGTGGTTGGCCGCGGCGCGACTGACGTACCAGCTGCCGTACAGGTGCACCTTGATCACGCCGTCCCACTCGGTGTCGCTCATCTTGTGGAAGAAGCGGTCGCGCAGGATGCCGGCGTTGTTGACGATGCCGTCGATGCGGCCGAAGGTGTCGAGCGCGCAGGTGACGATGCGGTTGGCCGATTGCGCCCCGCTCACGCTGTCGGTGCTGGCCACTGCTTGCCCGCCGGCGGCGCGGATCTCGCCGGCCACCTGCTGCGCCGGCCCGGTGTCGCTGCCCTCGCCGCCGGTGGTGGTGCCGATGTCGTTGACCACCACCTTGGCACCCTCGGCTGCCAGCGCCAGCGCGAGGTCGCGGCCGATGCCGCCACCCGCGCCTGTGACGACGACCACCTTGCCTTCGACCATGCCGGCCATGCCATGCCTCCGTCAATCGACGGCGGCATTGCACCACACGCGGGCCAGGGCTCGCTCGCACTGGCGTCCGCAGCGTGAACAGGCCCTACTTCTTCGTGTAGCTGAACTTCTGCCCGCCGACGGTGGCCTCGTACATCAGCCCGCCCTTGACGAGCGTGAACACCGCGATGCCGTCGTGGTAGCGCGAGACCGCGTCGGCCTTGTCGGTGCCGACGTTCTTGGCCGCGCCGATGCCGCCGGTACCGGCCTGCGCCGAGGCGCCGGCGGTGACCGCCACCGCGCTGACTTCGGCGCCGAACTCGAACTCGCCACGGGTGAATTCGTCGAACGCGCGCTTGTTCTCGAGGAAGATGATCTCGCTGTACGCCTGGCCGCCGAGCTGGGCGCCGACGGTGACCTGCGTCATCGACGCGTCGCCGACGTGCCGGCCCTTCTCGTAGACGCGGCCGTCGCCGTGCGCGACGCCGACCACGACCCCGCCCTTGCCGACCACGGGGAACACCGCGTAGCCGTAGGCGTTGGCGAAGAACGCGCCGCTCTGGCCCGCGCCGCGAAACGCATGGATCGTGTCGCTGTAGTCGTCGGCGCGCGCCGGCGTCAGCGCCAGCGCCAGCAGCAGCGCGGCCAGCCAGCTCAGCGGGCGGTTCAACGTCATGGCCCCCTCCAGTTGCGGCAGGCGGCAAGGGCCGCGAGCCCGGGCGGCGATCATGCACCCGTGGCGGGTGCGGTGCCATGGCGAGCGCCGAAGACGCTGGCCGGGACGCGGGCAAGCGCGATCTGCCGATCCGGTGGCGCCAGCGTCGGCGGCCGCGTTCGGAATAGGACCCGCCGGCGATCGCGAACGCCTACAGTCGCGTCATGGCTAGCGCACTGGCCCACGTGGCCTGGGAACCGTGTGTCGCAGAGGCGCGGCACGACCGCGACCTCGAGGCGCATGCGCGCCGTCGCATGGGCCTGCCCAACCCGGCGGTGCGCTACTTCGCTGCCGCGCCGTGGGTGGCGCGGATGGCGATCGACATCCACCCCGAGCAGGGGTTGCTGCTGCAGCTCGATCTGCACACCGCCGACCTGGTGGGCCTGGTGGTCAGCCAGGAGAACGCCTGCCGGTTCTGCTTCGCCGCGGTGCGCGCGGTGCTGTGGTTCCAGGGCATGGACCGCCAGCGCGTGCTGCGCGTCGAGCAGGAGCTGGTGCGGCCCGATCTGCCGGTGCCGGTGCGCGCGGCGCTCGACTACGCGCGCGCCCAGTCGCGCACCGGGCCGGCCGGCGCGCACCCGGCGTGGGCGGCGTTGCGCGCCGCCGGCGTCGGCGCGGCCGAGGCGCGCGAGATCGCCTTCACGGTGTCGGTCACCGACTGCAGCAACCGCCTGCACACCGCGCTGGCGATCCCGCCGCAGCCGTTCGAGCGCGCCCCGGAGTCGCTCGCGATGCGGGTGCTGCGCCCGCTGTTCGAGCGCCTGACCGGTGCCAAGCGCCGCCACGGCAGCGCGCTGGCGGCCTCGTCGCTGCCGGCCGGCCGACCCTATGCGCGACTGCTCGCCGCCTTCGGCAACTCGCCGATCGCGTCGGCCCTGGCGCAGACCTTCGACGCGATGTGGGCCTCGCAGCTGCTGTCGCGACGCTGCAAGCTGCTGATGTTCGCGGTGGTGTCGCGCGGCCTGCCGTGCGAGGTATGCGAGCTGGAGGTCACCCGCGCGTTGCAGCACGAGGGGCTCGACGCGGCCACGGTGACGCGGCTGCTGGGCCACCTCGACGGCCCCGAGCTCGAGCCGATCGAGCGGCTGCTGATGGCGTTCGCCCGCGAGACGCTGTGGTACCAGCCGGCCGTGTTGCAGCGGCACACGCGCGCGCTGCGCGGGCAGTTGAGCGCCGAGCAGCTGATCGAGGCCGTCGGCGTGGTGGCGCTGGCCAACGGCGTCTGTCGCATGGCCGCCGTCGTGATGGACGAGCCGGCCTGATGGCCACCGCGATCGGCGTTGTGCTGCTGCTGCTTCTGCTCGCTGTGGCGTTGGCCTGGCTGCGCGAGCGCGACGGCGCACGCCGCCTGCAGCGCCAGCTCGACGCCTCGTCGCAAGAGCTGCAGCGCCTGCAGCAGGCGTGCGCACGGCTGGCGCCGGCCGGCGTGGTCGACCGGCTGGTGGCCGACGGCGTCGACCAGCCCGACGCGCTGCCGCCGCAGCGCAAGGTGGTGACGGCGCTGTTCGCCGACATCGTGGGCTACACCGCGATGAGCGAGCAGCTCGACGCCGCGGTGCTGGCGCGCGTGCTCAACGGCTACTTCCAGCGCATGAGCGACGCCATCCACGAGCACCGCGGCCACGTGTCGACCTTCCTCGGCGACGGCGTCCTCGGTTACTTCGGCGCACTGCAGCCCAACCCGTGGCAGAGCGACGACGCGGTGCGCGCCGCGCTGGCGATGCGCGCGGCGATCGCCGACTACAACCGCGAGCTGGCGCGCGAGGGGCTGCCGGCGCTCAGCGTGGGCATCGGCGTTCACCGTGGCAGCGGCCTGGCGGGAATGATCGGTTCGCGCGAACGCATGGAGTACGGCTTCGTCGGCCGCACGGTCAACCTGGCTGCGCGCGTGCAGGCGCTGACGCGCACGCACGGCGTCGACATCCTGGTCACCGACGCGGTGCGCCAGGAACTCGACCCGGGCTTCCGGCTCGACGCCATGCCCGCCAAAAGCGTGAAGGGCATCGCCGAGCCGGTGGTCACGCATGCGGTGCGCGGACGCGATGCACCGCCCGTCGCTGCGCACTGAGGCCGAAACATGCTGCGCCATTTGTAGTAACCGTTCACCGATGCGCCGGCGCGGTCGCGGCCGTCGATGGCGCACTGCCGACGAGGCCGTGAATTCGGCCGCACGACGCGCCAATTGCCCTTCGTCTCCGCGCCATGGCGCGGATGCGCATCCGATGATGCGTGGTCTCGCCGACCTCGCCATGCGCAAGACCGCTGTCGCAGCCAAGCTCGCCCCGCCGAGCACTTTCAAGAGCGCCCTGCTCGGCCTCATCGGCATGGTGGGGTTGCTGGTGTCCGTGGTTGGCCCCTTCAAGGTGCCGTTCGCCGAGTCGCTGGCCAAGACCTACTACCGGCAGGCGGTGCTCGGCCTGGCGCTGATGGTGGCGCTGGTCGCCGGCCTGGCGACCGCGGCGGTCAAGCTGTTCGACCCCAACCAGTTCAAGGACCAGCTGGTGCGCTGGGTGCACGAGCGCACCCAGCGCGATCTGGTGCTCGACGGCGATCTGCGCGTCAGCTACTTCCCGAAGCTCGCGCTGGAGAGCGGCAAGGCCTCGCTCAGCCAGCGCCGCAGCGCGCGCGAGTTCGCCGCCATCGACAAGGCGCGCGTCACGGTCGCCTGGCTGCCGCTGCTGCGCGGCCGGCTGCACATCGACAGCGCCGAGGTCGACGGCCTGCGCGCGCAACTGCTGCGGCTGAAGGACGGCAGCACCAACGTCGACGACCTGGCGCACGACGTGGCCGCCGTCGAAGTCGCGGCGATCGACCTCGATAGCGTGCGCCTGACGCGCGCGTCGCTGCAGTGGAACGACGAGGTCGCGTGGCAGCGCGGCGCGCTCAGCGAGCTGAACATCGAGATGGGGCGCGTCGCCGACGGCGTGGCCAGCCCGCTCACCGCGAGCGCGCGCGTCGACGCGCCCGCTGTTGGCATCGACGCGAGGCTGCAGGCAAAGGGCCGCCTGCTGTTCGACAGCGCCGCCGGCCGCATCGAGCTGGCGCGCATCGACGGCACGCTCGACGGCAGGGCACTGGGCATCGACAACCTGGCGCTGCAGGTCAAGGGCGACCTCACCGCGCTGCCGCACGAGCGCGCGATCAATGCCGACAACGTGGTCGTGTCGGCGCAGCACAAGTCGGGGCTCGCGCTGTACAACAGCGTGCTTTCGTTCCCCGAGTTGAAGTGGGGCGAATACCGTCTGAGCGGCAGCGCGGCGAGCTTCGACGCCAGCGTCGCGCACCCCGACCGCAGCGCGACGCTGGCGGTCAAGCTGCCGCGCTTCGAGTGGGCCGAGCGTGCGCTGCGCAACACCGTGGCGCAGGCGCAGTTGAGCCTGCAGCGCGGCGACGTGCGCTTGAGCGTGCGCGGCAGCGGTGCGCTGGTGGCAGCGCTCGACGGCGGGCCACGGCTCGAGCTGCCCGCGCTCGAGGCGACCGCGCAGCTCAGCCATCCGGCACTCGCGGCCGACGCGACGGCGCGGCTCGAAGGGCGAGTCGAGGTCGACCTGCAGCAGCACAGCGCGCAGGCCAGCCTGGCCGGGCAGCTCGCGGGCAGCGACGTCAAGGTCGATCTGACGACCGCCGACACCACCGGTCACCGGCGCTGGAACGTCGACGCCGAGCTGTTGCGCCTGGACCTCGATGCGCTGCTGTCCGCCGGCTGGCTCGCGCGATGGCGCGACGATGCGACGCCGATCGACCTGTCGCTGCTGCACGACGCCGCCGCGCAGGGCCGCGTGCGGGTCGGGCAACTCGTGATCGCCGGCCTGCAGCTGGCATCGGCATCGGCGCGCTTCGATCTCGATCGCTCGGCCCTGGTGCTCGACCCGATCGCCGCGCAGGGCTACGGCGCACGGCTCGAAGCGGCGCTGCGTCTCGACGCGGCCGGGGCTGCGCCGCACCTCGTCGCCAAGGGCAGCGTCAACGAGGTCGACCTGCGCCGCCTGCTGATCGACCTCGGTGCTTCCCCCGGGCTCGAAGGCCGCGGCGCGCTGACCTGGGACGTCGCGGCCGACGGCGCCAGCGTCGGCAGCCTGCGTCAGGCCCTGCTCGGCTCGCTCGACCTCTCGTTGCGTGGCGGTGCGCTGGCCGGTGTCGACCTGCGCGCCGCGCTGCTCGACGGCCGCGCCGACCTCGGCAAGCGAGTGCCGGCCCAGCAGCGCGAATTCGACCGCGCCGCGTCGACGTCGTTCAGCGACATGAAGGCGCGCTTCGACCTGCGCGAGCGGCGTGCCAAGGGGCAGATGCTCGAACTGACCGCACCATCGATCCGCGCCGCGGGCGAGGGCGAACTGCTGCTGGACTCGGGCCTGCTCGACCTGCGCCTGCTGGCCACCGTCGGTCGCGGCGCGAACGAGTTGCCCGGCCTGGCCGGCGTCAGCGTGCCGCTGCACGTGCAGGGGCCCTGGCGGGCGCCGCGGCTGGCGTTCGATTTCGGCGCCGCCAGCGGTGGCCCGCTGGCGCAAGGCGGCGATGCCGCGGCTCCGCTGGCGCTGGTCAGGGCGACCGCCGCGCGCGACGTCAAGTAGAGCGCGCGACAACGCCCTTTCGTACCACCTGCATCGCGAGCGCGACGGCCACCAGCCCGAAGCCCACCAGATCGGCTCGCCAGCCCGGATAGACCAGCGCCACACCGGCGATCAGCAGCATCGCACGCTCGAGCGCGGTGGCCTTCTTCAGCGCCCAACCCTGAAACCCGGCGGCCAGCGCCGCGATGCCGACCGCGGCGGTCAGCGCCACCTCGGCGATCGACCCCCAGTCGGCCCTGGCCAGCGCCTTGGTCGTGCCCATCAGCAGCAGGCCCTGGCCGCTGGGATCGAGCACGAACATGAACGGCACCAGGAACGCCGGGACCGTGTACTTCCAGCACTGCAGCGTGGTCTTGTAGGGGTCGCCGCCGGTGATCGCGGCGGCGGCGAACGGCGACAGCGCGGTCGGCGGCGAGACCTCCGACAGCACCGCGTAGTAGAAGATGAACATGTGCGCCGCGAAGTCGGGCACGCCGAGCTTGATCAGCGCCGGTGCGGCGATCACCGCGCAGATGATGTAGCTGGCGGTCACCGGCACCGCCAAACCGACGATCCACACCACCAGCGCGGTGAAGATCGCGGTCAGCAGCAGCGAGCCGCCGGCGTAGTCGATCACGATCGAGCTGAACTTCAGCCCGAGGCCGGTGAGCGTGACCACGCCGACGATGATGCCGGCGCCGGCGCAGGTGGCCGCGACGCTGAGCACGCCGGTCGATCCGGCCTGCATCGCCTTGACGAACGGCGAGCGAAACACGTGGTCGACCCACGACCCGCGGCCACGGAACAGGTCGTACGAGAACATCGCGGTGTCGCGACGCAGGAAGCTGGTGGCGAACGACACCGCCGTGGCCCAGAACACGCTGAGCACCGGCGAGTAGCCCAGCAGCATGAAGACGACGATCGACACCAGCGACAGGAAGTGGAACCAGTAGCGCCGCGACAGCGTCCACACCGATTCGAGCTTGCCGAAGTCGACCGCGCGCATGCCGAACTTGCGCGCGTCGAGTTCGACCATCAGGAACAGCGCCAGGTAGTACAGCAGCGTCGGCACCACGGCCATCAGCAGCACGTCGAGGTACGAGATCTTCAGGAACTCGGCGATCAGGAACGCCGCCGCGCCGAGCACCGGCGGCGAGATGATCGCGCCCAGGCCGCCTGCGGCCAGCAGCCCGCCGGCGGCGTTCTTGCCGTAGCCGACCTTGGCCAGCATCGGATAGGCCACCGCGCCCAGCGTGACGGTGGTGGCGACGCCCGAGCCCGACGGACCGCCCAGCAGGAACGACGCCAGCACCACGGTGCGGCCGGCGCCGGTGGGCTTGCCGCCCATCGCCGAGAACGAGAAGTCGAGGTAGAACTTGCCGGCGCCCGAGTACTGCAGGAAGGCGCCGAAGATCGTGAACAGGATGATCAGCGACGACGACACGTCGACCGCGACGCCGTAGATGCCCTCGAGCGTCATGTACATCACGCCCACCAGGCGGCCGATGTCGTAGCCCTTGTGCGTCCACGGTGCGGGCAGGTAGGGGCCCCACAGCGCATAGGCGACGAACGCCAGCGTGATCGCCGGCATGATCCAGCCGTTGGTGCGCCGCATCGCCTCGAGCACCAGCACCATCAGCGCGAGGCCGAACGCGACGTCCCACGGCAGCGGCGAGGTGTTGCGGTCGGTGAAGTCATCGCCGCCCTGGATCAGGTAGACCACGATCGCGATCGACAGCGCGGCGGCGATCCAGTCCCACCACATCACGCGGTGGCGAAAGCGCGGCGCCAGCGGGAACAGCAGGAAGCACAGGAACAGCACGAACGCCACG
>DASURM010000185.1:0-3942 GCA_036280035.1 Burkholderiaceae bacterium
TCCCGGCCATCGTCGCCGCACAGGCAGTGATGAACGTGCTGCACGGCGAGCGCTACCGCGTCGTGCCCGACGAGGTCAAGAAGTACGTCTGCGGCTACTACGGCGCACTGCCGATTCCCGTCGCCCCCGACGTCATGGACCGCATCGTCGGCAACGGCTCGAAGGACGTGCCGCTCGAGCCGCCAGCGCGCGAGCCGGTAGTGCCGGCGCTGCGCCGGCGCTACCCCAAGCTGTCGGACGACGAACTGCTGCTGCGCTACATGTACGGCGACGAGAAGGTCGACGCCCTCGTCCCGGCGGCCACCGATTTCTCGATCGAGCTGCCGCTGGTCGAGCTGGTGGCGGGCCTGGCGCGCATGAAGCAGCGGCGCACGGTGCACGTCACCGGCCCGGGCTTCGAGCTGCGGGCGAATTAGGGGCGGGAGGCCAACTCCATGGACGCCATCGAAGCCGCACCGTCACGCCCCCGGCCCCAGCCGATCGCCGAAACGCGGGCCTACTGGGAAGGCGCACGCAACGGGCGGCTGCTGATCCAGCGCTGCGCCGATTGCGGCCGCCACCAGTTCTACCCGCGGCCGTTCTGCACCACGTGCCTCGCGGAGCGCGTCAACTGGGTCGAGGCCGCGGGCCGCGGGCACGTCGTTACTTTCACGATCTGCCGCATCGCCGCCCACCCGGCGCTCACGCCGCCCTACGCAGTGGCGCTGGTCGAGCTCGACGAAGGCGTGCGCCTGCTGGCCAACATAGTCGACTGCGAACTCGACGCGATCCGCTGCGGCGCGCGCGTGCAGGTGCGCTTCGAGCGGCTCGACGACGAGATCACGCTGCCGCAATTCACCCTCGTCTAGGAAACCCGTTGATCATCGACCAGTTCGACGCTGGCGTCGCCAAGCATCCGCAGCGCGTGTGCGTGCAGAGCGACGCCGTGCGCATGACCTACGTCGAGGTGGCCGACGCGTCGCACGCGCTGGCGCACGCGCTGGCCGAGCGCGGCCTGGCGCGCGCGCACATCGGCATCCTGTGCCCCAACGATCCCGTAGGCTACGTGACGATGCTCGGCATCGTTCGCGCCGGCGCCGCCTATGTGCCGCTGAACGCGCGCGACGCGATCGAGGACCTGATCTGGTTCATGGCCTTCGTCGAGCTGTCGGCGCTGGTCGTCGACCGCCGCTTCCTGCCCGAGGTCGAGCGCATCCGCGGCGGCGTGCCCACGCTGCGCGAGGTGATCGTGCTCGACGGCGAGGGCGGCGGCCTTCCCAGCGTGACCGCCTGGATGCGCGAGCACGCCGGCGCGCGCGTCGAGACGCGCGGCGATCTCGACGACATCGCGCTCATCAAGTCCTCGGGCGGCACCACCGGCCGGCCGAAGGCCATCATGCAGAGCCACCGCGCGCTGCACGCGCTGTACCGCGCCAGCAACCGCTTCTGCCCGCCGGCCAAGGAGCCGGTGCACCTGGTCGTCGCGCCGCTCACGCACGCGGCCGGCGCGACGGCGATCGGCCTGTCGCCTTTCGGCACGCGCAACGTCATCGCGCCCTCGGCCGACCCGGCGGTGGTGCTGGCCCTCATCGAGCGCGAGCGCGTGACGCATGTCTTCCTGCCGCCGACGATGATCTACCGGCTGCTGGCCCACCCCGACGCGCGCACGCGCGACTGCAGCTCGCTCGAATACCTGATCTACGGCGCAGCGCCGATGTCGGTCGACAAGCTGCGCGAAGGCCTGGCGTTGTGGGGGCCGGTGTTCATGCAGATCTACGGCCAGGCTGAGGTGCCGGGGATGATCACCTGCCTGTCGCGGCACGACCACGACATCCGCGGCAACCCGTCGGACACGCGGCACCTGGCCTCGGCGGGGCGGCCGACCGGCGCCTGCGAAGTGGCGCTGATGGACGACGACGGCCGCTTCGTCGATGTCGGCGAGCGCGGCGAGATCGTCGCGCGCGGCGAGCTGGTGACGCCGGGCTACTTCAACAACCCCGAGGCCACCGCCGAGGCGCGCGCGCACGGCTGGCACCACACCGGCGACATCGGCGTGTTCGACGGGAACGGCTTCCTCTATATCGTGGACCGCAAGAAGGACATGATCATCTCGGGCGGCTTCAACGTCTACCCGAGCGAGATCGAGCAGCTGATCTGGTCGCACCCCGCGGTGCAGGACTGCGCGGTGGTCGGCGTGCCCGACGCCGACTGGGGCGAGCGCGTCACCGCCATCGTCGAGCTCAAGCCCGGCTCCACCGCCAGCGCCGACGAGATCATCGCGCTGTGCCGCGCGCGCCTGGGCGGCACGAAGGCGCCCAAGCACGTCGAGTTCTGGCCGACGCTGCCGCGCAGCCCGGTCGGCAAGGTGCTGAAGAAGGACGTTCGCACGGTGCTCGCCGACGCCAAGAACAGCGCGGCCAAGCCATGACGAACGCGCAGGATCGGCTCGCCGGGCGCTGCGCCATCGTTGGCGTCGGCGAGGCAGGCCTCGGCCGCGCGGCACCCGGCGACACCGCGCTGTCGCTGCAGTGCCGCGCCGCGCGCGACGCCGTGCTCGAAGCCGGGCTGCGCCTGCACGACATCGATGGCGTGTTC
Organism: Burkholderiaceae bacterium; assembly: GCA_036280035.1. Taxonomy (GTDB): domain Bacteria; phylum Pseudomonadota; class Gammaproteobacteria; order Burkholderiales; family Burkholderiaceae_C; genus JAEUPI01. The sequence continues at coordinate 2,575 of DASURM010000185.1, forward strand.
GCGCATTGGGACGACCGCGCCGCCGCGCTGCTGGTCTCGGAGTACCTGGGCATCCACCCGCGCTGCGTCGACAGCACGGTGACCGGCGGCCAGTCCAACCTCACGCACCTGATCCACGCCATCGCGGCGATCGAAACGGGGCTGTGCGACGTCGCGCTCGTCACCTGGGGCAGCACGCAGCGACTCGACCGCAGCCGCCAGCGCACCGGCCCTGCGCAGGACGCGCGCTCGCCGATGGGGCAGTTCGTCGCACCCTACGGCATGCTCAGCCCGATCGGCTGGTACGCGATGCTGGCGCGCCTGTACAGCGAGCGCCACGGCGTACCGCCCGAGGCCTTCGGCGAGGTGGCGCTGGCGGCGCGGCGCTGGGCGCAGCTCAACCCGAACGCCAGCGCGCGCGAGGCGCTCACGATGGCCGATTACCTGGCCTCGCCGATGGTGGCCGACCCGCTGCGCAAGCTCGACATCTGCCTGGTCTGCGACGGCGCCGGCGCGCTGGTGCTGACCGGCACCGAGCGTGCGCGCGGCCTGCGCCAACGGCCGGTGCGCATCGACGGCTTCGCCCAGACGCATCGCCACCACATGGTGCCGCTGGCCGCCGGCGACTGGCTCGACCCGGCGCCGGTGCGCGCGCTGGCCGACCGCGCGCTGGCGATGGCGCGCATCGGGCGCGGCGACGTCGACCTGGTGCAGATCTACGACGCCTTCACGATCAACGTGCTGCTCGGGCTCGAGTGGCTGGGGTTCTGCGACGCCGGCGGCGCCGCCGAGTTCGTTCGCGGCGGGCGCATCGCGCCGCGCGGCGACTTCCCGCTCAACACCTCGGGCGGTGGCCTCTCGTTCAACCACTCGGGCCAGTTCGGCATGCAGCTCACGATCGAGACCGTGCGCCAGCTGCGCGGCGAGTGCGGCGCGCGCCAGGTGAGCGAGGCGCGCCGCGCACTCGTGCAGGCCACCGGCATCGTGATGTCGGCCTTCCTCGTGATGGTGCTCGCAGCAGACGACTGATCGCGCGCGCCGCTCGGCTTTTCCCACCTAGACCCAGCACCCGAAAGAGGATTCTCGTGACAACGACTTTGCACACCTCGCGCCCACGCATCCGTTCCGTCAAATGGCTGCTCGCCACGGCGCTCGCGCTCGCCGCCGGCGTCGCCGGCGCGCAGGGCAAGGGCGAGACCGTCCGCCTGTCGGACCAGCTCGGCGTGATCACGCTGCCGATCCGCGTCGCCATCGCCAAGGGCTACTGCACCAGCCACGGCATCAAGTGCGAGGTGCATCCGATCCCGTACGCGGCGCTCGGCATCCAGTCGCTGCTGGCCAAGAACATCGACGGCGTGGTCGCCGCGCTCGAGGTGTGGACGCCGGCGG
>DASURM010000186.1:0-2320 GCA_036280035.1 Burkholderiaceae bacterium
GCTGCACGGCTTCGGCCACTAGCGCGTCGAGTTGCGCATCGCCGAAGGTGGCGAGCCAGTTGTCCTGCACCGCGCCGGCCACCGGCTCGGCGGCGCGCCACGGCGTGGTGAAGTCGGTGGCGCCGAGTGCCTGCGAGCGCGTTTCGTCGGGCTTGGGCGGCGGCTGCAGCGCGCAGCCGGCGGCCAGCAGCGCCGCGATGCCGGCCGCGATCGCGGTGGCGCCTGGCAAACGACGATCGATCGCGGCCATCAGTGCAGCTTCAGGATCAGCCAGTCGAGCTTGGCCGACACGCGCATGAACACCTTGCGCAGGATCTGGATTGCCTCGGCGTAGTCGGTATAGATCGCGCCGAAGCCGCGTGCGCCGGCGGCGATGAACAGCGTCTTGTCGTCGGGAAACAGGCGCACCGCGAGCTGCCCGGGCGGCAGGCCGCCGATATTGGGCCCGGGACCGACCACCGGCACCACGCCGCCGGCAGTGGCCCACACCACCGAGTCGACCTTGCACTTGATGATGCGCCCAGGGTACATGCGCAGCGCAATCTCGGCCTCCTGCCCGGGTTGCACCTTGCGCACCTCGTTCTGCGCATACACCGCGATCACCCACTGCTCGTTCTCGACGAAGGTCATCACCGGCGCCATCGGCAGCGCCGCGGCCACCTGGCCGGCACGCAACTGCAGGTTGACCACCACGCCGTCGTTGGGCGCGTAGACCGTGGTCTGGTCGAGCTCCCACTGCGCGTCGCCGAGCTGCGCCTCGGCCGCTGCGATCTCGGCCTTGGTGCGCGCCACCTCGTCCTGCTCGCCTTCCTTGGTGCGCGCCTGCGTCTTGACGCGTGCCTGCGCTTCGCTGGCGGTCAGCGCCGCAAGCTCATCGGTCAGCGTCGCCAGGTCGGCCTGCGCCTGTTCCAGCTCGAAGCGCGGGCCGGCACCGGTGTTGGCCAGCTCGCTGTACTGCTTGACGCGCAGCCGCGCCAGTTCGAGCCTGGCTGCGGTCGCGGCCTTCTTGCTGGTGACTTCCTTCAGCTGCTCCTCATAGGTGCGCTGGTTGGCGCGCGAGCCGATCAGCTTGGCGCGCAGTTGCTCGACGTTGGCCTGCGCCGCCTTCACCCTGAGCTGGAACGGCACCGGGTCGATCCTGAACAGCACGGCGCCCTTCTTCACCGGGTGGTTGGGCTCCACCGGCACCTCGATCACGCGGCCGGTGACGCGCGGCACGATCTGCACCGAGAAGTTGATCACCCGCACGTCGTGGCTCGACGGCGCGCCGATGTTGAGGAACAGGATCAGCATCGTCAGCGCGATGATCGGGATCGTGACGACGATGACCTGGCTGGTGATGTTCCACGGCAGCCACTTGAACTTGATGAAGATCAGCCAGACGAAGAACGCGTAGATCAGCAGCAGCAGGATGTCCATGCGTCACCCCTGCTGCTTGGCGGGCCTGGCCGTTGCGGCGGACGCGGGCACCTCGGCCTCGGCCGTCAGCACCGGCACCGTGCCGTCGGGCTCGGCGGCAGCGCCGCCATGCGGCCGGTCGTCGACGTCGGTGCCGTAGGCCATCTTGTGCAGCACCGGCTTGGTGTAGGCCCACAGCCAGGCGATCGGCCACAGCAGACCGCCGAACGCCAGCGACAGCAGGCACAGCACCTGGATCGCCTTGGCCTGCGGGTGGCGCTTCTGCTCGGCGACCTTCTCCGGCAAGATATGCACCAGCCAGAACACGGCGATGGCGACGATCGGCACGATGACCAGTGCGATCCAGGCGATGACGTCGGCCGCGGTGTCGAGCGCCTCGCCCGAGAGCAACGACGCGTGCGCCAGCGCCGGCGCCAGCAGCATGAGCAAGCCTAGGCCGCCACGTGCGCCGCCCAGCCTGCGCGGCCTTCGGGCGCCGTCCGATCGACCACTTGCCGCCTGACTCGTCGACTCGACAGCACCCACGTGCAACCCCAGCCTGAAGACCAGGCGCGATCGTACCGGAGCCGCGCCGAAATCGGCAGTCGCACGAACGCAGACCCGGCGCGGCCGGCCCTCGCGGCGCTACTCGACCTCTACCGTCGGTTCCAGGGGCAGCCCCGCGATCTGCAGGCGGCACGCACCTTCCTGCGAGCGCGGTTCGAACGCGGCGAGTCGATCGTCTTTCTTGCACGCGACGCTGCGCGGGCGGTCGGCTTCGCCCAGCTCTACCCGTCGTTCTCGTCGGTGGCGCTGAAGCGGGTGCTCATCCTCAACGACCTGTTCGTCGACCCAGCGGCGCGGCGCCGCCAGGTCGCCAGCGAGCTGCTGCGCGCCGCCGAGGCCCATGCCTGGGCCGACG
>DASURM010000187.1:0-2422 GCA_036280035.1 Burkholderiaceae bacterium
CGCCGCGCACGCAGCGCTCGCCGGTGGCCTCGGCGAACGCGGCCAGGCCCGACGCATCGGCGGCGTGCAGCGTGGCGCCGGCCTTCACCTCGATGCCGACCAATGCGCCGTCGCTGCGCTCGAGCACCAGATCGACCTCGCGCCCGGCAGCGGTTCTGAAGTGCCACGCGCTGGCCTGGGCTCGGCTCCACCCAAGCTGGCGCCGCACTTCCTGCACGACGAACGACTCCACCAGTGCGCCGAAGTGAGCCGATGCCGCCAGGGTGTCGGGTGCGGAGACGCCCTGCAGGTAAGCAGCCAGCCCGGTATCGAGCAGGTGCAGCTTGGGGGCCTTGACCAGCCGCTTGCCGAGGTTGGCCGACCATGCCGGCAGCGGCTGCACGAGAAAGGTTGCCTCCAGCAGCGCGAGATAGCGGCGCAAGGTGGTGTCGGATATCGCCGCGCTGCGAGCGACCTCCGAGGTGTTCATGAGCGCGCCGGTGCGCGCAGCCAGCAGGCCCAGCAGGCGAGGCAGCTCGCGCAGGCCTTCGATGTGGGCCATGTCGCGCACGTCGCGTTGCAGAAGGCTGGTCAGGTACGAGCCGAACCAGGCGGCGCGGCGCTCGGGATCCCCGCGGCCCAGCACCTCGGGGAAACCGCCGGTGGCCACTCTGCGCGCGAGGTCGGCCCTGCTCGTCGGCACCGTTCGCGCCGTCCACGGCGAGCGATCGAACAGGGCGTCGACGATGTTGTGCCCGCTGTCGACGATCTCGCTCTGCGCCAGCGGATGCAGGGTCAGCACCTGCATTCGGCGTTACGAAAAGGATTGGTGGGTCGGTTGATTTGCTATTTCAAAGTAGAATTTTGAAATGGCAAACCAAGGGATCCATGCCGCCACTCGAGCCAGGCCGGCTGTGCCGGCCTACCGCCCTCGCACCGCCGCAGCGCTGCTGCACGAGTCCCTGGACGGCTACCCGGTGGTGGCCGTCACCGGGCCCCGCCAGGCCGGCAAGAGCACGCTGCTGGCACATGAGCTGGCGGGCTGGAACCAGGTGACGCTCGAAGACCCCGATGTGCGTGCGCATGCGCGGGAAGATCCGCGCGGCTTCCTGGCCCGCAACGGCCAGCCGCTGGTGATCGACGAGGCGCAGCATGCGCCGGAACTCTTCTCCTATCTACAGACGGTGGTGGACCGGCGTGCCAAACCCGGGCAGTACGTGTTGTCGGGTTCGCAGAATCTTGCGCTCTCGGCGCGCATCACGCAGAGTCTCGCGGGCCGCGTTGGTCTGGTGGAACTGTTGCCCTTCTCGACGGCCGAGCTCGACCGCAGCTGGCTCGAATCCGCCGACTTGAACACCGTCTTATGGACGGGCGGCTTTCCTGCCATCCACGCACGGCACCTCGATCCGGCCCGCTACCACGCCAACTACACAGCCACCTACGTGGAGCGCGACGTTCGCCAGCTGACGCAGGTGCACGACCTGCTGCTGTTTCAGCGCTTCCTGCGCCTGTGCGCAGGCCGTATCGGGCAGCTGATCAACCTCTCGGCGCTTGCCGCCGACACCGGAATCAGCCAGCCCACAGCCAATGCGTGGATGTCGGTGCTCGAGGCAGGCTACGTGGTGCGGCGCCTCGCGCCGTACTACGCAAACTTCGGCAAGCGCCTGGTCAAGGCGCCCAAACTCTATTTCATCGATACCGGCCTGGCCGCGTGGTTGTTGGGCATTCAATCGCCCGCGACGCTCGACGCGCATCCGCTGCGCGGCCCGCTGTTCGAGAACTGGGTCATTGTCGAGGCCATCAAGCATCGCGTGCACCGCGGCGACATGCGCCCGCTGTACTTCTGGCGCGACAACATCGGCACCGAGGTCGATCTGCTGCTCGAAGAGGGCACCGCGATCACCGGGGTGGAGATCAAGAGCGGCCAGACGCTGGCCGATGACATGGTGCGCAGTCTGCTGGCCTGGCAGCGCCACACGGCCGCCAGCGACGCACAGCGTCCTTTGGCTTTGGTGTATGGCGGCAGCGGTACCTTCCAGCGCTGGGGGGTGCACGTGACGGGTTGGCGCGAACTGGCAGCCCTCGGCTGAAGGGCTGACGCCCGGCGTGGCCGATCTCCCCTGGCCCCAAGACTCAGGCGTAGCCCCCCGCACCTACCCGCGCCCGATGCCGTGATACTCGAGCCCCAACTCGCGCACCAGCGCCGGGTCGAACAAGTTGCGCCCGTCGAAGATCACCGGTTGCCGCAGGGTTGTCTTGAGCTCGTCGAAGTCCGGGCTGCGGAACTCCTTCCACTCGGTGACGATGATCAGCGCATCGGCACCTGCCAGAGCGGCGCCAGCACTCGACGAGTAGTCGAGCGCCTTCACCCCGCCCAGGTGCCGCCTGGCCTCCGCCATCGCCACCGGGTCGTAGGCCACCACCGACGCGCCGCGCTCGGTGA
>DASURM010000188.1:0-5109 GCA_036280035.1 Burkholderiaceae bacterium
CACTGGTTCGATGCCACCACCCAACGGCGCCTCTGAGGGCACGAAGATGGCGCCCTGGCCCTTCCCGCTGTGGATCGCGCACCGCGGCGCCGGCAAGCTGGCGCCGGAGAACACGCTGGCGGCGTTCAGGCTCGGCGCCACGCACGGCCACACCGCGTTCGAGTGCGACGTCAAGCTCAGCGCCGACGGCGTGCCGTTCCTGCTGCACGACGACACGCTGGAGCGAACGACCAACGGGCGCGGCGTGGCGGGCGAACTGCCCTGGGCCGAGCTGTCGAAGCTCGACGCCGGCGGCTGGCACAGCGCCACCTACGCTGGCGAGCCGATCGCGAGCTTCGAGGCGATCGCCGCCTACTGCGGCGCCAACGGCCACGCGCTCGACCTCGAGATCAAGCCGAGCCCGGGCACCGACATCGAAACCGGCCGCGCCGTCGGCCAGTGGGTGCGCAAGCTGTGGCGTGGCGCGCCGCTGCTGCTGAGTTCGTTCAAGCCGCAAGCGCTGGTGGGCGCGCGCGAAACGGCGCCGGAGCTGGCGCGCGCGTTGCTGCTCGACACGCTGTGGCCGGGCTGCATCGAGATGGCCGCGTCGCTGCAGTGCGTAGCGATCATCACCAACCACAAGCTGATGGACTCGGCACTGTGCGACCAGATCCACTCGGGTGATCGGCGTGCGCTCGTCTACACGGTCAACGATGCGGCGCGCGCACGCGAGCTGATTGCGCTGGGCATCGACGGCATCGTCACCGACGCGGTCGACATGTTCTCGCCGCGCGCGCCACTGCCCTGAGGGCTACGCCCGCTCGAGCGCCGGCGGCGCGTGCAGCGTCGCCTCGCTGCCGAACTCGGCGCCCACCGGCTGCGGCAGGATCCGCACGCCCCGGATGGCCGGCAGCCCCGCCGACACCGCTGCCAGCAGCAGGCCACCAACCCCGGCAAACACCAGCGCCGCGCGCAGCCCCATGTGCTCGCCGAGCCAGCCGCCGATCAGCGCGCCGGGCCCGGCGGGCAACAGGATCAGCCAGCGCATCGTGCTCGTCATGCGGCCGAGCAGCGGCTCGGGCGTCACTGCCTGTCGCATCGCGAGGAAGTTGATGAAGATCAGCACCGCGCCAACGCCGAATGCGAACAGCATCAGCGCGAACGCGGCCACGCCCCAGCGGTTGGCCGGCGCCGCCGCCAGCAGCAGCCAGCCCGCGCCGCAGACGGCGATCGCCAGCGGCAGGCTCGGGCCGGGGCCGATGCGACGGCTCAAGCGGTTGCCGAACACGCTGGCCAGCACGGTGCCCGCGCCCAGCGCGACGAAGCAGCCGCCGATCTGCTGGCCGTTCAGGCCGAGCACGCGGGTGGCGAACAGGATGTTCACCACCATCGCCGCCTGGTGGAACATCTGCCAGCAGCCCACCACCGCGGCCAGCGCCACCAGCAGCCGGGTGTTGCCGACGAAGCGCAGCCCCGCGCGCAGGTCGCGCCAGAAGTGCGCGTCGGCGCTGGGCTCGCGGCGTTCGTCGACGCGGATGCCACGCAGGATCCACGCCGACCACAGCAGCATCAGGCCATCGACCAGCAGCGCCGCAGGGGCGCCGAGCAGCCGGATCAGCAGGCCCGCCAGGCCCGGACCCACCACCTCGGCGCCGGAGCTGGCGAGCGCATTCTTCGCATGCGCCTCGACCAGGCGCTCGCGCGGCACCACCTGCGTCAGCACGATCTGCGCGGCGCTGCCGGCGATCGTGAACACGGTACCGAGCACGAAGGCCACCGCGTACAGCCAAGGCATCGTCAAGACCCCGAGCACCCAGGCCAGCGGCACGCTGGCGACCGTGACGGCGAGTGCGACCTCACCCGCGACGTACACCGGCAGCTTGCGCACGCGATCGAGCCACACGCCCGAGGGCAGCGAGAACAGCACGAACGGCGCGATCTCCATCGCGGTCAGCAGGCCCATCTGCGTCGGCGTGGCGTGCAGCAGCACCGCCGCCGTCAGCGGCAGCGCGAGCATCGTCACCTGCCCGCCGAGCGAGCTGACCAGGATCGAGGTCCACAGGCGGCGATAGGTGGCGTCGCGCAGCAGGTCGTCGGCGTCGAGCGCCAGGCGCCGGCGCAGTTGGACAAGCGGTTGCGCAATCACGTTGGTCTGCTTCTGCCTTGCCGCGCATCTGCAGACGAACGCGCGGCTGCTGCCGCTGCAGCGGTCACGAACGGTAGTCGGCGTTGATGCTGACGTAGTCGTGCGACAGGTCGCACGTCCACACCGTGCTCGCAGCGTTGCCGCGATGCAGATGCACGCGCACGGTGATCTCGCTTTGCTTCATCACGCGCTGACCCTGCGCCTCCTCGTACTGGGGGTGGCGCCCGCCCTGGCGGGCGACGTGCACGTCGTCGAGGTAGAGATCGATCAGGCCCTGGTCGAGATCGGCGATGCCGGCGTAGCCCACCGCGGCAAGGATGCGGCCGAGGTTGGGGTCGCTGGCGAAGAACGCCGTCTTCACCAGCGGCGAATGCGCGATCGCATAGGCCACGCGGTGGCACTCGGCGACGTCGCGCCCGCCCTCGATACGCACGGTGATGAACTTGGTCGCCCCTTCGCCATCGCGCACGATGGCCTGCGCGAGCTGCGCCGACACCGCGACCACCGCGTCGCGCAGTGCGCGCCCCTCGGCGCCGTCGAGTGCGTCGATGCGCGCATGGCCGGCGCGTTGCGTGGCCATCAGGACGAACGAATCGTTGGTCGAGGTGTCGCCGTCGACGGTGATGCAGTTGAAGCTGGCATCGGCCGCGTCACGCACCAGCGCCTGCAGAGCGTCCGGTGCGATCACCGCATCGGTGGCCACGAAGCCGAGCATCGTCGCCATGTCGGGGCGGATCATGCCGGCGCCCTTGGCGATGCCGGTCACCGTGACCGTTCGGCCGCCGATCTGCAGTTGGCGCGACACTGCCTTCGGCACGGTGTCGGTGGTCATGATGCCCTCGGCCGCGTCGAGCCAGGCGTCGGGCTTCAGCGCAGCCACTGCGACGGGCAGGCCGGCCTCGAGCCGATCGATCGGCAGCGTCTCCATGATGACGCCGGTCGAGAACGGCAGCACCTGCTGTGCCCGCAGCCCGAGCAGGCGCGCCAGCGCCTCGCAGCTATGACGCGCGCGCGCCAGGCCGTCGGCGCCGGTGCCGGCGTTGGCGTTGCCGGTGTTGACCACCAGCGCGCGGATGCCGGCATCCGAAGCCAGGTGCTCGCGGCACAGTTGCACCGGCGCGGCGCAGAAACGGTTGCTGGTGAACACGCCCGCGGCGATCGAGCCCTCGTCGAGCGCGAACACGACGAGGTCCTTGCGGTGGGCCTTGCGGATGCCGGCCATCGCCACGCCGATGCGCACGCCGGGAACGGCGCGCAGGTCAGCCGCGTGCGGAGCGGTCAGGTTGACGGCCATGTCGGCTCGAAGCTCAGGCCAACCTGCCGTGGCAGTGCTTGTACTTCTTGCCGCTGCCGCACGGGCAAGGCTCGTTGCGCCCGACCTTGGGCACCTGAGCGATCGCGGCCGCCACCGCGGTCGCCACGTCGGCCTCCTCGGAGACGCTGCCGTCCTCGTTGGGGTGCATGTAGGTCACGTTGCCGACCTGCCCGGCGCGCTCCTCGATCGCCTGGGCGGCCTCGCTGACCTGCTCCTGCGACTGGATGCGCACCGTCATCAGCAGCCGAGTGACTTCGAGCTTGACCAGGTCGAGCAGCTGCGCGAACAGCTCGAACGCCTCGCGCTTGTATTCCTGCTTGGGGTTCTTCTGCGCGTAGCCGCGCAGATGGATGCCCTGGCGCAGGTAGTCGAGCGCCGCCAAGTGCTCGCGCCAGTGCGAGTCGATCGACTGCAGCAGCACCATGCGCATGAACGGGTTGAACTGATCCTCGCCGACCAACGCGATCTTGCCGGCGAACATCTGGTCGGCCGCGGCGACCACCTTCTCGACGATGTCTTCGTCGGTGATCGAGTCGCTCTTCTCGACCTCGCTCTGCAAAGCGGCCTCGAGCTGCCACTCGTCCTTGAGCACCTTCTCCAGTCCCGGCAGATCCCACTGCTCTTCGACGCTCTCGGCCGGCACGTAGGTGCGCACGACGTCGGTCATCGCGCTCTTGCGCAGGTTGGCGATCTGGTCGGCCACCGATGCCGACTCGAGGATCTCGTTGCGCTGCTGGTAGATCACCTTGCGCTGGTCGTTGGCGACGTCGTCGTACTCGAGTAGCTGCTTGCGGATGTCGAAGTTGCGCGCCTCGACCTTGCGCTGCGCGTTCTCGATCGAGCGGTTGACGATGCCCGCTTCGATCGCCTCGCCTTCGGGCATCTTCAGACGATCCATGATCGCCTTGACGCGGTCGCCGGCGAAGATGCGCATCAGCGGGTCTTCCAGCGACAGGTAGAAGCGCGACTGCCCGGGGTCGCCCTGGCGGCCCGAGCGGCCGCGCAGTTGGTTGTCGATGCGCCGGCTCTCGTGGCGCTCGGTGGCGATGATGCGCAGACCGCCTTCGGTCTTGACCTTGTCGTGCAGGCCCTGCCATTCGTCTTGCAACTGCCGGACGCGTTGCGCCTTTTCGTCCGCGGCCACCGCTTCGTCGGCCTCCACGAACTGCACCTGCTTCTCGACGTTGCCGCCGAGCACGATGTCGGTGCCGCGGCCGGCCATGTTGGTGGCGATGGTGATCACGCCGGGGCGGCCCGCCTGCGCCACGATCTCGGCCTCCTTGGCGTGCTGCTTCGCATTGAGCACCTGGTGCGGCAGCTTGGCCTTGGTGAGCAGCCCCGCCAGCAACTCGGAGTTCTCGATCGACGTCGTGCCCACCATCGTCGGCTGGCCGCGGCCGTGGCACTCGCGAATGTCCTCGAGCACCGCGTTGTACTTCTCAGTGGCTGTCTTGTAGATGAGGTCGTTCTCGTCGGCGCGGATGGTCGGCTTGTTGGGCGGGATCACCACCGTCTCGAGGCCGTAGATCTCCTGGAACTCGTAGGCCTCGGTGTCGGCGGTGCCGGTCATGCCGGCGAGCTTGCCGTACATGCGGAAGTAGTTCTGGAACGTGATCGAGGCGAGTGTCTGGTTCTCGCTCTGGATCGACACATGTTCCTTGGCCTCCAC
>DASURM010000189.1:0-2223 GCA_036280035.1 Burkholderiaceae bacterium
AGCGGCCGGCGCCGCGCCAGCGCCGGCGCCGCCGTGAGCCTGCGCATCGCCGCGGCCGCCGAGGTGGTGGCCGCCTTGCGCGAGTTCGACGCGCTGATCGACGTGCGCTCGCCCGCTGAGTTCGCCGAAGACCACCTGCCCGGCGCACTCAACTGGCCGGTGCTCGACGACGAGGAGCGCCGGCACGTCGGCACGCTGTACGTGCGCGACTCGCCGCTCTCGGCACGCAAGGTCGGCGCCGCGATGGTGGCGCGCCACATCGCGGCCCACATCGAGCGCTGGGTGCAAGGCAAGCCGCGCGAGTGGCGACCGCTGGTGTACTGCTGGCGCGGCGGCCAGCGCTCGCTGGCGCTGGCGTGGTTTCTCGACCAGATCGGTTTTCGCACGGTGCGGCTGCAAGGCGGCTACAAGGCCTTTCGCGCGCAGGTGCGCGCCGAGCTGGCGGCGCTGCCCGCGGCGCTGCAGCTCACGGTGATCGCCGGGCGCACCGGCAGCGGCAAGACGCGGCTGCTGCACGCGCTGGCCGCGCACGGTGCGCAGGTGCTCGACCTCGAGGCGCTGGCGTGTCACCGCGGCTCGGTGCTCGGTGGCCTGCCCGACACGCCGCAACCGTCGCAGAAGGCGTTCGACACCGCGCTGTGGCAGGCGCTGCGCGGCTTCGACGCGAACCGGCCGGTGTTCGTCGAAAGCGAGAGCCGCCGGGTCGGCGCGCTGCAGCTGCCCGATGCGCTGGTGGCGCGCATGCGCGAGCACGCGCGCTGCGTGCGCGTGCGGATGGACGATGCCGCGCGTGTGCAGTTGCTGTTGCAGGAGTACGGCCATTTCGCGGGAGCGCCCGAGCGCTTTTGCGAACTGCTGGCCGCGCTCACCGAACTGCAGGGCAAGGAGCGCGTCGCGCGCTGGCAGGCGATGGCGCGCGCCGCGCAGTGGGCCGAGCTGTTCGGCGAGTTGATGCGCGAGCACTACGACCCGCTGTACGAGCGCTCGATGCGGCGCAACTTCGTCTGGCTGGCGGCGTCGCGCGAGCTGACGCTCGCCGACGGCGGGGACGCGGCGCTGCAGGCGGCGGCGCGCGAACTGGCCGTCGCAAGCTGACGCGGCCGCCCCGCCAGCGAGTGGAACGTGAGCGACGCGCCGGCCGACGCCGACCCACCCCCGCGCGACGCAGGCGCCGCGACGCGGCACAACCTGTTCGACGACGCGCAGGGGCTGATCACAGGCACACTGTTCGTCGCGCTGGGGTTGCAGATGTTCCGCCAGGCCGGCCTGATGACCGGCGGCACCGCCGGCATCGCGCTGGCCACGAACTACGCCACCGGCTGGCGGTTCGGGGCGGTGTTCTTCGCGATCAACCTGCCCTTCTACTGGCTGGCGTGGCGGCGCATGGGGCGGCGCTTCACGCTGAAGACCTTCGTCGCGGTGGCGCTGTTGTCGCTGCTGTCGGAGCAGTTGCCGCGGCTGCTGGCGATCGAGCAAGTGCAGCCGCTGTTCGCGGCGATCGCCGGCGGGCTGCTGATCGGCGCGGGCTTCCTGATCCTGTTTCGCCACCGCGCCAGCCTGGGCGGGATCAACGTGCTGGTGCTGTGGCTGCAGGAGCGCACCGGCTGGCGCGCCGGCTACATGCAGCTCGGTCTCGACGTCGTGATCCTGCTGGCGTCGTCGCCGTGGGTCGACGCCCAGCGCCTGCTGCTGTCGGTGGTGGGCGCCGCCGCGATGAACCTGGCGCTGGCGATCAACCACCGGCCCGATCGCTACGTGGCGTTCTAGGGCTTCTTGCCGATCGCCTCGCGCAGTTCGCGCTTGAGGATCTTGCCCACCGGGCTCAGCGGGAACTCGTTCATCAGCTCCAGCCGCTCGGGCAGCTTGAACGACGCGATGCGCTGCGCGCGCAGGAACGCGACGAGTTCGTCGAAGCCGAGCGTCTGGCCGGGCTTGCAGATCACGCACGCACAGGCCTTCTCGCCGAACACCGGATCGGGGATGCCCACCAGCGTCACCGCCTTGACCTTCGGGTGCATGAAGATGAGATTCTCGACCTCGTCGCAGCTGATCTTCTCGCCGCCGCGGTTGATCAGGTCCTTGCGCCGGCCTTCGGTGTAGACGTGCCGGCCGCGCTTGCGCACGATGTCGCCCATGCGGTAGAAGCCGTCGGCGGTGAAGGCCTCGGCGTTCTTGGCCGGCGCGTCGTAGTAGCCGTTGATCGTGTACGGCCCGCGGGTCACC
>DASURM010000190.1:0-13428 GCA_036280035.1 Burkholderiaceae bacterium
CACAACCCGACCGGCTGCGACCTCGGCCCCGAGCAGTGGCGCCAAGTGGTGGCCTCGGCGCGGGCGCACGGCTGGATCCCGCTGCTCGACATGGCCTACCAGGGTTTCGGCTGCGGCCTCGACGAAGACGCCGCGGCAGCCCGCCTGTTCGCCGAGGCCGGCCTCGACTGCCTGGTGGCGACCTCGTTCTCGAAGAATTTCTCGCTCTACGGCGAGCGCGTCGGCGCGCTCTCGGTGGTGTGCCAGAGTCGCGAGGAGGCGCAGCGGGTGCTGTCGCAGTTGAAGGTGCTGATTCGAACCAACTACTCCAATCCACCGACCCACGGTGCGAGGGCGGTCGCGACGGTGCTGGCCGATGCTCGGCTGCGCGCTCTGTGGCACGAGGAGTTGGCGCAGATGCGCGAGCGCATCCGCGCCATGCGCGAGCGGCTGATCGCCAAGCTGCGCGCGGCCGGGGTGCGGCAAGACATGTCGTTCATCGCCGCGCAACAGGGCATGTTCAGCTACAGCGGGTTGTCGGCCGAGCAGATGCGCCGGTTGCGCAGCGAGTTCAGCGTCTACGGCGTCGATTCGGGACGCATTTGCGTGGCTGCGCTGAACGATCGCAACCTCGATCACGTGGCGCAGGCCATCGCCCGGGTGGGGTAGCCGCTGCTCAGGCGCAAAGCCCGAGGCACCGGCGCGAGCTGCATGGCTTCTCGGCTGTTGGCGGGGCGATCGACCGCACGGCCTGCGTGAGATGCTGCGCTCGGGTAGCATTCGCTTGTGCTGCGCCGCACAAATTGACGACAGATAATGACGCCCTGACTGGCTAGCGGGCGATTCCACGTTGGGGAGGAAGCCTCATCCATGCTGTATCAGCTCTATGAATCACAACGCGCGCTGATGGCGCCGTTCGCCGAGTTCGCGGCTGCGTCGTCCAAGCTGTACAGCCACCCCCTGTCGCCGTTCACGCACGTGCCGATGGCGCAACGGATGGCGGCCAGCTTCGATCTGATGCACCGGCTGGCCAAGGAGTACGAAAAGCCGCCGTACGACATCCGAAGCGCGACCGTCGGCGGCGTCGAGGTGGCGGTGCAGGAGCAGGTCGCGCTGGAAAAGCCCTTCTGCCGGTTGCTGCGCTTCAAGCGCTTCACCGATCATGCGCAGGTGCTCGAGCGCATGAAGGTGCAGCCCACCGTGCTGGTGGTGGCGCCGCTGTCGGGACACCACGCGACGCTGCTGCGCGACACCGTGCGGATGCTGCTGCGCGACCACAAGGTGTTCATCACCGACTGGACCGACGCGCGCATGGTGCCGCTCGAACAGGGCCCGTTCCACCTCGACGACTATGTTCGCTACGTGCTTGAGTTCATCCGCACGATCGGCCACAACGTCAACGTGATCTCGGTGTGCCAGCCGACGGTGCCGGTGCTGGCCGCGGTGTCGCTGATGGCCAGCGCCGGCGAGCCGACGCCGCCGGCATTGGTGATGATGGGCGGGCCGATCGATGCCAGGCGCTCGCCCACCTCGGTGAACAACCTGGCGATGAACAAGAGCTACGAGTGGTTCGAGAACAACGTGATCTTTCGCGTGCCGCCGAACTACCCGGGCGCGGGGCGCAATGTCTACCCCGGCTTCCTGCAGCACACCGGCTTCGTGGCGATGAACCCCGATCGCCACATGAGCTCGCACTACGACTACTTTCTCGACCTGGTGCGCGGCGACGAGGATAGCGCCGACGCGCACCGCAGCTTCTACGACGAGTACAACGCGGTGCTCGACATGCCCGCCGAGTACTACCTCGACACCATCCGCACGGTGTTCCAGGAGTTCGCGCTCGTCAACGGCAGCTGGAACGTCGCCGGCCGGCGGGTGCGGCCGCAGGATATCGCCCGCAGCGCGTTGCTGACGATCGAGGGCGAACTCGACGACATCTCAGGTGCCGGCCAGACGCGTGCCGCGCACGCGCTGTGCACCGGCATTCCGAACTCGCGCAAGCTGCACTACGACGCGGTCGGTGCGGGCCACTACGGCATCTTCTCGGGCCGTCGCTGGCGCGAGCAGGTGTACCCCGAGGTGCAGCAGTTCGTGGCGCGCTACAGCCGCGGCATCGCGGTGCCGCCGGCTAAGCGGGCGGCGGCCAGCAAGCGCGGCCCCGCACGCGCGGCCAAGCCGGCGCGCAGGTAGCGAAACGGTGGCATCGACAGGCCAGGCCCGCTTGGCCGCGCGCATCGAGGATGCATTGCCGCAGACGCAGTGCACGCGCTGCGGCTACCCGGATTGCCGCGGCTACGCCCGAGCGATCGCCGGCGAATCTGCGGCGATCAATCGCTGCCCGCCCGGGGGTCGCGAAGGCATCGGTCGATTGGCGACATTGACCGGGCGCGAGCCGATCGCGCTGGACCCGGCGCGCGGCGTCGAGGGGCCGCGCCGGCTGGCCGTGATCGACGAGTCGTGGTGCATCGGCTGTACGTTGTGCATCCAGGCCTGCCCGGTCGATTGCATCGTCGGCGCCAGCAAACGCATGCACACGGTGATCGACGGCCTGTGCACCGGCTGCGAGCTGTGCGTGCCGGCGTGCCCGGTCGACTGCATCGCCATGGTCGATGTCACCGCGCCGGCGACCGGCTGGCAGGCCTGGAGCCCCGAGCTTGCCGCCCAGGCGCGCGAACGCTACCAGCTGCGCAGGCAACGGCTGCGGCGCGAGCAGAGCGAACACGATCGCGAGATGGCGCAGCGCGGCGCGCGCAAACTCGCCGACCTCGGGCAACACAGCCGGATCACCGACCCGGCTTCGCTGGAGCGCAAGCGTGCGATCGTGGCGGCGGCGCTCGCGCGCGCCGGCGCGGCCGGGGTGCAACCGGGCACCGACAGCGACGCATGAAGCCCGACGACATCGAGTTCTTGTTCGCGACGCTGCAGCGCGCCAACCCCCATCCGGCCAGCGAGTTGCTGTTCAGCAGCGCCTTCGAACTGCTGGCCGCGGTGCTGCTGTCGGCTCAGGCCACCGACGCCAGCGTCAACCGCGCCACGCGGCAGTTGTTCGCGCGCGCGCCGACGCCGCAGGCCACGCTCGCGCTCGGCGAAGAGGCACTGTGCGAGCAGATCCGCACGATCGGCCTGTACCGCACCAAGGCCAAGCACCTGATCGAAGCCTGCCGCCAGCTGGTCGAGCGCCACGGTGGCGAAGTACCGCGCACGTGCGAAGCGCTGCAGGCGTTGCCTGGCGTTGGCCGCAAGACTGCCAACGTCGTGCTCAACGTCGCGTTCGGCGAGCCGACGATGGCCGTCGACACGCATGTCTTCCGCGTCGCCAACCGCACCGGCCTGGCTCCGGGCAGCAGCGCCGAAGCCGTGGAAGAGGGGTTGCTTGCCGTCGTGCCGCAGCGCTACCGCACGGAAGCGCACCACTGGTTGATCCTGCACGGCCGCTATGTCTGTACCGCGCGTGCGCCCGACTGCAAGGCCTGCGCGATCCACAGCGTCTGCGCCGCCTACGCAGCCTCCGGAGGCGCGCCGACGCTGCGATCGTGACGACGCGCGGCCGGCGCATCCTACAATCGGCGCCACCGTTGTCACCCACCGCGCCATGGCCACGCTGCAAGAGCTTGCCGACCGCATCGAGCGCCTCATCCTGCGGCATGACGAACTCGAGCGCACCAATGCGTTGCTGGAGCAGAAGCTGACGATGGTCGGCAACGAACGCGACAGCTTGAAGTCGCGGCTGGGCGCGGCGCGCGCGCGCATCGATGCGTTGCTCGAGCGCCTGCCGGCAGGCTCCGAGGGCAACCACCCGGCGCGTTGACGCAGGGCCGCCATGAGTCAGCTCGAAGTCACGATCCTCGGCCAGAGCTACGTGCTCGCCTGCCCAGATGGTGGCGAGCGCGACCTGCTCGAGGCGGTGGCGATGGTCGATCGCGAGATGAGCGCGATTCGCGACGCCGGCAAGGTCAAGGCACGCGAGCGCATCGCGGTGCTGGCGGCGCTGAACCTCGCGTATCGATTGGCCGAGGCGCCGCCGCGCGACGATGCGCGAGCCGATCCGGCGGAACTCGATCGCTTGGTGAAGCGCATCGATCATGTGCTCGGTGACGATGGCCGCCTGCTTTGACCGCGGCGGCGATGCGGCGGTCGATCGGGATCGGGTCGCGCGGTTCGCACATTGCGTTGCGCGATGCGATGCGTAGAATGAACGCGTCCGCTGCGTTCGCGGAGGTTCTTATTTCCTTGAACCGATGCTCAACGAGCGAGGGCTTGGAACATTGCTCGGCAGGTGCGATCGTCTCGCGTCAGATGAACCCGAAGCCTTGCTGACCGGGCCCACCTGAATCCCCTGGGTTCAGGAATGCGGCCTTCGGTGCGCGGCGGACACTTTCGCACCCCCATCGCGGCGCCTCCTGGCGCGAGCCGAGACTCCACGATGACCCAGTACTGGCTGATGAAGAGCGAGCCCGACGAGGCTTCGATCGACGACCTCGCCCGCGCGCCCGGCCGGCGTCTGCCATGGACCGGCGTGCGCAACTATCAGGCTCGCAACTTCATGCGCGACCGCATGCGCGTTGGCGACGGCGTGCTCTTCTACCACTCGTCGTGCGCCGAGCCAGGCGTCGCCGGGCTGGCCGAGGTGTGCAGCGCAGCCTATCCAGACGAGACGCAATTCGACCGCAAGAGCAAGTACTTCGACCCGAAGGCGACGCGCGAGGCGCCGCGCTGGGTGCACGTGGACGTCAAGCTCGTCGAGAAGACACGCCTGCTCGCTCTGCGCGAGATGCGCGCACGTCCCGATCTGGCGGGCATGATCGTGTTGCGCCCCGGCAACCGGCTGTCGATCACGCCGGTACAGCCGCAGGAATGGCGCGCGGTGCTGGCTCTGCTGCGGGCCCGACCGGACGCCTGACCCCTGAGCCGTATCAGGCGGCGGAGTCGAAGCGGATGCTGGCCAGCGCCACGGTATTGCCGCCGCGCCTGCGCGCCTCGCTCAACGCGGCCTCGCAGGCGGCCAACAGGTCGGTCTGCGAATGCGCGGTGTGCGGGAAGCTCGCCACCCCGATCGACACCGTGAAGCCGAGCTCCTCGCCGTCGAGCACGACGATCTGCGTCGCGCACTGACGGCGCAGACCTTCCATCCGCGAGTGCGCGGTGGCCAGCCCGACGCCGGACAGCAGCACCGCGAAGCGCCGCCCTTGCAGGCGGCACGAGGCATCCATCGCGCGCGTGTTGCCGCGCAGCAGCCTGCCCATCGCCTCGAGCACCTGGTCGTGCGCGCGCGCACCCAACTCGGCCACGCGCTCGCTGTCGTCGTCGAGTTCGAGCAACACCATCGCGAACTCGCGGTGCTCGCGGGTCGACAGGTCGACCTCGCGCCGCAATTGATCCTCGAAGTTGCCGCGCGTCGCCAGGCCGGTGGCGCTGTCTCGCATCAGCTGCTCGCCGAATTCGCGGCGCAGCTGCTGGATCGCGATCTGGTGCTGCTCGATCTGCTCGATGGCCGCTTGCAGTTGCGCCTCGCGCACCCGCTGCGGCCCCAGATCGCGCCACAGACAGGCCAGCACGCGGCGACCAGCGAGCTCGGTCACGACGCGCAGCACCTCCCAGTCGTGCTTCTTGTCGAGCCAGTCGAAGCGGTGCTCGCTGCTGAGCTGCCGCCCGTGCGCGAGCGCGGTCTGGTCGGCTGCACGCATTGCGGCGCCGAGCGTCGGGTCGAGCAGCTCGGTGTCGTTGTGGCCCAGCACATCGTCGAGCGCTCGGCCGTAGAACTGCGCCAGCGAATCCGACGCGGCGATGTAGCGGCCGTCGTTGCCGTCCTTCAGGCCGTACATCACCCCGGGCATCGATGCATAGGCCGTCAGCAGCCTGCCCGCCGCGGCCAGCAAAGCGGGATCGGCCCGCCCAGCGGCCTCGCGCGTATGGGAGTTGGTTTCGGCACCTGCGCTCATACGAAACGCTCCGTGCAACCCCTGCGTCGCGTCTGATGCGAATCATGATATCCGCCTGCATCTCCCAAGTCACTGGTCGCTGCGGGATCGGCAAGCCTGCCCCGCAGCCCGTGACGGAATGACTCCCCCCGAACGCGGGGCGCGCTGCGCCAAATGGACGACCCTCGACGTTCGTCGACGATCGTTCGCCATGGCCGGGGCCGGCTGGGGCGCGCCGCGGAATCAGGCTAGAATGCGCGTCTTTCCCGCCCGGGGCGGCGTTTTTTGGGCCGCAGTTCGATCACCCCTGCTGCGGTTCGCCGAGTTCGACAGGTCGACCGCCTGGCAGCATCTTAGGGTGGCGAAGCCAGGATTTTTCGAAGCGATCAATGACAACCATCCGCGTCAAGGAAAACGAGCCGTTCGATGTGGCGCTGCGCCGCTTCAAGCGCACGATCGAGAAGCTGGGCCTGCTCACCGAACTGCGGGCCCGCGAGTTCTACGAGAAGCCGACCTCTGAGCGCAAGCGCAAGAAGGCCGCCGCCGTCAAGCGGCATTTCAAGCGTGTGCGAAGCATGCAGCTGCCCAAGAAGCTCTACTGACGACGGCCCAATCGCGAGCGAGCCCGCCCCGACCAAGCCGGCGCGGGCTCTTGCGCTTTCGGGGAGCCGAACGATGACTTTGAAGGACCGCATCACCGAGGACATGAAGGCGGCGATGCGCGCCAGGCAGGCCGAACGCCTGTCGACCATCCGCATGCTGCTGGCCGCCTGCAAGCAGAAAGAGATCGACGAGCGCATCGTGCTCGACGACGCCGCGGTGATCGGCATCGTCGACAAGCTCATCAAGCAGCGCAAGGACTCGGTGGCCGCGTTCGCGCAGGCCGGCCGCACCGACCTGGTCGACAAGGAGAGCGCCGAGATCACGGTGCTGCAAGCCTACTTGCCGCGGCGCCTGGGCGAGCGCGAGATCGCCGCCGAGGTCGAGCGCATCGTGGCAGACACCGGCGCCACCGGCCCCGGCGACATGGGCAAGGTGATGGCCGCGGCCAAGGCGAAACTGGCCGGCAAGGCCGACATGGCGCAGGTGTCGGCCGCGGTCAAGAAGGCGCTCAGCCGGTAAGCTCAACGCGATGAACCCGCCGCTCCCCCATCGACGCCTGACCGACGATGTCAGCGTGGCGCCGCAACTGACGCCGCAGGCGATGGCCGAGGCTGCCCGCGTCGGGTTTCGCAGCGTGATCAACAACCGGCCCGATTTCGAAGAGGGCCCGCAGCAGCCGACCAACGCCAGCATCGAGGCGGCCGCGCGCGCGGCCGGCCTCGAATACCGCTTTCTCCCCGTCGCCAGCAGCTATCAGTCGCCCGACGAGATCGCCGCGTTCGCGCGGCTGCTCGCCGAACTGCCGCGCCCCATTTTGGTGTTCTGCCGGTCCGGCGCGCGTTCGACTCGGCTGTACATGGCCGCCACCACCGCCTGACGCGCGCCGCGATCACCGGCCGGTAGTGCAATCACCGGCAACGACGGCCGCGCCGATCAACGAAAATCCGGCCGCCGCCGGAGAGCCCTGCGGCCCGGACGGCAGCCAGAGAGGGTCCGCTCCGCGAGGCCGGATCCTTCCGGGGGTCCCCAAGAGGAGACGCGCCGATGATGAAGCTGTGCCTCGCGCTGTCGCAGGCGATCGACTGGCTCAACGAGCGGGTCGGCCGGCTGTGCTACTGGCTGGTGCTGGTCGCCGTGCTGATCAGCTCCGGCAATGCCATCGTGCGCTACACGCTCGACAAGAGCTCCAACGCCTGGCTCGAGGTTCAGTGGTACCTGTTCTCGGTGGTGTTCCTGTTTTGCGCCGGGTACACGCTGCTGCACAACCAGCACGTGCGCATCGACATCGTTTCGGGCATGTTTTCCAGGCGCGTGCGAACCTGGATCGAAATCTTCGGCACGCTGTTCTTCCTCATGCCGATGGCGGCCATCATCGGCTGGCTGTCATGGCCGGTGTTCGTGGACGCCTACGTCCACCACGAGGTCTCGACCAACGCCGGCGGCCTCATCGTCTGGCCGGCGCGGCTGATGGTGCCGATCGGCTTCGCCCTGCTGCTGCTGCAGGGGATCTCCGAACTTATCAAGCGAATCGCCTTCCTCCAAGGCCTGATCCCCAGCCCGGACGAGAAGGATGAGGGACCGAGCGCCGAGGAGTTGCTCGCCGAGGAACTGCGTCGCCAGCGCGGAGACGCAGCATGATCGACCTCATTGCGCACAACATGGCGCCGATCATGTTCGGCGGGCTCGTGGTCTTTCTGCTGTTCGGCTACCCGGTGGCCTTCGCGCTGGCCGCGAACGGCATCTTCTTCGGTTTGATCGGCATCGAGCTGGGCCTGCTGCACCCGTCGCTGTTCCAGGCCTTGCCGCAGCGCGTCTGGGCGATCATGTCCAACGACACGCTGCTCGCGGTGCCGTTCTTCACCCTCATGGGGTTGATCCTGGAACGCAGCGGCATGGCCGAGGATCTGCTCGACACCATCGGGCAAGTATTCGGGTCGATCCGCGGCGGGCTCGCCTTTGCGGTCATCCTGGTCGGCGCTCTGCTCGCAGCGACCACCGGGGTGGTGGCCGCCTCGGTGATCTCGATGGGCCTGATCTCGCTGCCGATCATGCTGCGCTACGGTTACGACCGGCGCTTCGCGACCGGCGTGATCGCGGCCTCGGGCACGCTGGCCCAGATCATCCCGCCGTCGCTGGTGCTCATCGTGATGGCCGACCAGCTCGGACGATCGGTCGGCGACATGTACGCCGGAGCCTTCCTGCCCGGGCTGGTGCTGACCGGGCTCTACGCGTTGTACACGGTCGGCGTGACGCTGGTGCGCCCGTCTTGGGCCCCCGGTGTGCCGGCGGAAGCGCGCGTGTATCGCGAACCGAACGGCGGCAGCGGTCTCACATCGCTGGCCGCCGTGATCGCCATCGCGACCTTGGTATCGATTGCCTTCGCCAGGTACCGCTACAGCGCGCCCGACGCGCCGATCGACGAGATGCTGGTCGTTTCGATCGCGGTCGGCGTCGGCGTCGTGTTCCTGGCGGCCGTGCTCAACCGCACGTTGAAGCTGGGCATGCTTTCCAAGATCGCCGAGCGCGTCACCTTCGTGCTGATCCCACCGCTGGCGCTGATCTTCCTCGTGCTCGGCACCATCTTCCTCGGTGTCGCAACGCCAACCGAGGGCGGCGCCATGGGCGCCACCGGCGCGCTGGTGATGGCGCTGGCGCGCCGGCGCCTGTCGCTGAAGCTCCTGCGCCAGGCCATGGACACCACGGCGAAGCTGACCTCGTTCGTCGTGTTCATCCTGGTCGGCGCCCGTGTCTTCAGCCTGACCTTCTACGGCGTCGACGGGCACATCTGGGTCGAGCACCTGCTGAGCAGCCTGCCGGGCGGACAGATCGGCTTTCTCGTCGTCGTCAATCTGCTGGTCTTCGTGCTGGCGTTCTTTCTCGACTTCTTCGAACTGGCGTTCATCATCATCCCGCTGCTCGGGCCGGTGGCCGAGAAGCTCGGCATCGACCTGATCTGGTTCGGTGTCCTGCTCAGCGTGAACATGCAGACGTCGTTCATGCACCCCCCGTTCGGCTATGCGCTGTTCTACCTGCGCAGCGTGGCCTCGCCCAGGGACTACATCGACAAGGTGACCGGCAGGCAGATCGCGAAGATCACCACCGGCCAGATCTACTGGGGTGCGGTGCCGTTCGTGCTGCTGCAGGTCGTGATGGTGGCACTGATCATCGCCTTCCCCTCAATAGTCGGAGGCGGCCTTGCCAAGAAGGCCCAGGTGAACGTCAACGAGATCGACATCATCGTTCCGCAGGACACCTCTCCCGCCGGGTCCAAGGCCGAGCAATCCCTGGAGGATGCCCTGGGCAAGGAGCTGGGCAGCGACAAGCCGGCAGCCGGCAAAGGCAAATAGCGCCGCTGCGCACACAGCACAAGCAAAGAACCCCGCCGCGGCGGGGTTCTTTGCGAGCGAACCGGCGCTACTTCTTGCGTTGGCGGATCCGTTCCGCCGCGGCCATGAAGTTGTCGAAGGTTCCTTCTGCGATCGAGGTCCACTGCACCTGGTCCTCGCGGAACTTCTTCCATGGCTCGTAGATCTTCTTGAACTTCGCATTCTTGCCCGCGATGTCGTCGTAGACCTCGGTCGTCGTCTTGTAGAACGCCGCCATGATCTCGTTGGAGAACGGGTGGAGCTGGACACCGCCGGCGATCAGGCGCTTCAGCGCCGGCGGATTCAGCGCGTCGTACTTCGCCACCATCCAGTCGTAGGCTTCGCCGCAGGCCATCTCGAGGATCGTCTGGTACTCCTTGGGCAACGCGGCCCACGCCTTGTTGCCGACCAGCACATCGAGCTCCGGACCGCCTTCCCACCAGCCCGGATAGTAGTAATGCTTGGCGACCTTGAAGAAGCCGAGCTTCTCGTCGTCGTACGGGCCGACCCACTCGGCAGCGTCGATGGTGCCCTTCTCCAGCGAGGGGTAGATGTCGCCGCCGGCGATCTGCTGCGGCACCACGCCGAGCTTGCTCATCACCAAGCCGGCAGTGCCGCCGATGCGCATCTTCAGACCTTCGAGATCCTTGACGGTGCGGATTTCCTTGCGGAACCAGCCGCCCATCTGGCACCCCGTGTTGCCCGCCGGGATGTTGATCATGTTGTAGTCTTTGAAGAAATCGCGCGTCAGCTCGAGGCCCCCGCCATGGATCATCCAGGCGTATTGCTGGCGTGCGTTGAGTCCGAACGGGATCGCGCAGGCGAAGGCGAAGGTCGGATCCTTGCCGAAGTAGTAGTACGGCGCGGTGTGCCCGCACTCGACCGTGCCGTTCTGCACCGCATCGAGCACCTGCAGCCCGCCGACGATCTCGCCGCTGGCAAATACCTTGATGTTGAACTTGCCGCCGGTGGCTTCAGTGACTCGCTTGCCGATCAGATCGGCACCGCCATAGATCGTGTCGAGGCTCTTGGGCCAACTCGTGGCCATGCGCCAGGTGATCGTCGGCGTGGTCTGTGCGACCGCCGGGGCAGCCAGGAACGCTGCTGCGCCCGCCGCCGCGCCACCTGCAAGAAATCTGCGTCGTTGCTTCGGTTCCGACGGAGATCGCTCGACCTTCACCATCTCGTTCTTTGCTGCCATCGGCTGGATCCTTTCGTCATCAGTTGAAATTACCGGGATTGCTGGGCGCTCGATTATCGGACGCGGCTCACAGTTCCTCGCCCCATGCAAACCGCAGTAGGGTATTGGAGCAACGGACCTCGCTGCCGTTCAAGAGGAAGTCCACCGCCGTCGACGGCCGCGCGGCGCGACGGCCTTCTCTGCGGGACTACCCCTACGGGTCAGACCGCAGGATCGACGTCGCCGGTCAAGCGCCGGCCACCGTCATGCGCTCCAGCAGCAGCGAGCCGGTGGTCTTGCCGCCGCTGGTGTACTCGTCGGCACCGAGCGCAACCGCATGGCCCAACATGGTGCGCAGGCTGCTGGCGATCGTGACCTCGTGCACCGGGTGCACGATGCGCCCGCGCTCGACCCAGAACCCGGTGGCGCCGCGCGAGTAGTCGCCCGTCACGAGGTTGACGCCCTGCCCCATCAGCTCGGTGACGAACAGGCCGCGATCGAGCTTGCGCAGCATCGCGTCGAGGTCGTCGCCGGGTTGCGTGCGCCGGCTCGACAGCCGCAGGTTCTGCGCGCCGCCCGCGTGGCCCGTGGTGCGCAGGCCCAGCTTGCGCGCCGAGTAGCTCGACAGGAAATAGCTGCGCACCACGCCGCCTTCGACCACCCGCCGCCGACTGGTGCGAACGCCCTCGTCGTCGAACGGCGCGCTCGCCTTGCCCTTGGGCTGGTGCGGATCCTCGTCGAGGTCGAGGTGATCGGCCATCACCGGCTGGCCGAGGCTGTCGAGCAGGAAGGTCGCCTTGCGGTACAGCGCGCCGCCGCTGGTGGCCTGCACGAAGTGGCCGATCAGCCCCGCCACCAGCGGCGCCTCGAACAGCACCGGCACTTCGCGCGTACCGAGCTTGTGCGCATGTAGCCGCGACAGCGCACGCTCGGCGGCGTAGCGGCCCACCGCCTCGGGCGCCGCCAGCTCGGCGGCGTCGCGCATCGAGCTGTACCAGGCATCGCGCTGCATGCCCGAGCCGCGCCCGGCGATCGGCGCCACCGAGATCGAATGGCGCGAGCTGGCGTAGCCGCCGCGAAAGCCGCGGCTGTTGCCGGCCCAGAAGTGCGACTGCTGCGCCGACACTCCGGCGCCTTCGGAGTTGGTGATGCCGCGGTCGGTGGCGAACGCCGCGGCCTCGCAGCGCCGTGCCAGTTCGGCGGCCGCATCGGCATCGACCGCCCACGGGTGGAACAGGTCGAGGTCGAGCGCGGCCTCCTGCGCGGTGGCGATGTCCTGCACCTCGGGCAGCCCGGCGGCCGGATCCTCGGCCGTGAAGCGCGCGATGTCGAGCGCGGCGCGAACGGTCTGCTCGACCGCCTGGCGCGAGAAATCCGAGCTGCTGGCGTTGCCGCGCCGCTGGCCGACGAACAGCGTGACGCCCAGCGACTTGTCGCGGTTGCGCTCGACGGTTTCCAGTTCCCCCTTGCGCACCGAGACCGACAGCCCGCAGCCCTCCGACACCTCTGCCGCAGCCTCGCTGGCCCCGAGGCTGCGCGCGTGGCGCAGCACATCCTCGACCAGCGACTGGAACTGCTCGCGGGAATAGGCGAAGCCTTGCGGGTCGGAAGCCATGAAGTGGTGGCGCGCGAGCGAGTGCGCTGGCACGAATGGGGTGGCAACTATCATAGCGGCCTCGAATTGCCGCACCCGTTCGATGTTCATGCGCCGTGTCGTCCAGTCCACCGATGCGCACGACGGCGTTGCCGCGCTAGGCCCGAGCAAGACGCAGCGCAAGCGCCAGATGCATGAGCTGCAGCAGCTCGGTCAGGCGCTGGCCGCGCTGCCCGCACAGCGGCTGCACGCGCTCGACCTGCCCGAACGCCTGCGCGATGCGTTCGCCGAACTCGAGCGCACACGCTCGCACGAGGGCCGGCGGCGCCAGCTTCAGTTCATCGGCAAGTTGATGCGCGGCGTCGACGAGGCGCCGCTGCGCGCCGCGGTCGACGCCGAGCGCCTCGGGCCGGCCATCGACGCGCTGCAGTTGCACGAGGCCGAGCGCTGGCGCCTCGAGCTGGTGAACGACGACGCGGCGATCGGCCGCTGGTCGCTCGTCCATCCCGAGGGCGACGTACCGCATCTGCGCGCGCTGGTGCAAGCGGCGCGCCGCGAGGGCAACCTGCCGCCCGGCCAGCGCCACGCGCGCGCGTGGCGCGAGCTGTTCCGCTTCGTCAGGAGCCACCTCGAGACCACCCCATGAGCGATTACGAATCCGTGCGCATCGGCCTGGTGTCGGTGAGCGACCGCGCCTCCGGCGGCGTCTACGAGGACAAGGGCATCCCCGCCATGAAGGACTGGCTGGCGCGCGCGCTGCGCAACCCGGTGGCCTGGGAGACGCGGCTC
>DASURM010000191.1:0-8236 GCA_036280035.1 Burkholderiaceae bacterium
GTGGCGCGGCGCAACCGCGCCGCAGCGCTCGCGCGCGCGGCCGATCGCCTGCTGCGCGCGCAGCGCGTGCACTTTCTCGGGCTGCGCGTGTGCCACGGCGTGGCGTTCCAGTTGCACTACGTCTATGGCCTGTTGTGCGCCAACGGCGTGCTGCTCAACGACCTCGGCGGCACGCTGGCCGACCAGGTGGCCCAGATCGGCCGCGGCCACGTGCTGGTGGCGATCAGCCAGTCGCCCTACACGCGCGCCACGGTCGAGGCCGTGCACCAGGCCCGCGCCCAGGGCGCCGGCGTCGTCGCGCTGACCGACGACGCGCTGTCGCCGATCGCGCGCGCGGCCGACCATACCCTGCTGTTCGACACCGCGTCGAACTCGTTCTTCCACTCCACCACCGGCGCCCTCGCGCTGGTGGAACAACTGCTGGCGGCCGTCAGCGCGCGCGGCGGCCACGCCGTGCTGCGCCGGTTGCGCGAGCGCCAGCGGCAATTGCACGCCAGCCGCGCCTACTGGGAGGCGCCGCGCAGCGCCCACGGCTCCTGACTCACACACGACCCGCACCATGACTCACGTCCTGCACCGTCAACTCGGCCGCACGCTGCCGGTGGCTGCCACCGCATCGGGCTGCTTCATCACAGACCGCGACGGCCGCCGCTACCTCGACGCCTCCGGTGGCGCCGCGGTGTCTTGCCTCGGGCACGGCCACCCCGACGTGCTGGCCGCGATGCATGCGCAGATCGACCGCATCGCCTACGCGCACACCAGCTTCTTCACCACCGAAGTCGCCGAGGCGCTGGCCGACGATCTGATCGAGCACGCGCCTCGGGGTACCAGCCATACCTACTTCGTCAGCGGCGGCTCCGAGGGCGTCGAGGCGGCGCTGAAGATGGCGCGCCAGTACTTCGTCGAGACCGGCCAGCCGCAGCGCCGCCACTTCATCGCGCGGCGCCAGAGCTATCACGGCAACACGCTGGGCGCGCTCGCGGTGGGCGGCAACGCCTGGCGGCGCGCGCAGTTCGCGCCGCTGTTGATCCCGGTGACGCACGTGTCGCCGTGCTACGAGTACCGCGACCGGCTGCCCGACGAAACGCCGCAGGCCTACGGCGCACGGCTGGTGGCCGAACTCTCGGCGGCAATCGATTCGCTCGGCGGCGACCAGGTGATCGCCTTCGTCGCCGAGACGGTGGTCGGGGCCACCGCCGGCGCGCTGACGCCGGTGCCCGGCTACCTGCGCGGCGTGCGCGAGCTGTGCGACCGGCACGGCATCCTGCTGATCCTCGACGAGGTGATGTGCGGCATGGGCCGCACCGGCACGCTGCACGCGTGCGAGCAGGAGGGTGTGGTGCCCGACCTGCTCGTCATCGCCAAGGGCCTCGGCGGCGGCTACCAGCCGATCGGCGCGGTGCTGGCGCGCTCGCGCATCGTCGAGGCTTTCGCGCGCGGCAGCGGCTTGTTCCAGCACGGCCACACCTACATCGGCCACGCGGTAGCGTGCGCCGCGGCGCTGGCGGTGCAGCAGGTGATCCGGCGCGACCGCCTGCTCGAGCGCGTGCAGCGGCAGGGCGCAGGCCTGCGCCAGCGATTGCAGGCCAGCTTCGGCGAGCATCCGCACGTGGGCGACATCCGCGGGCGCGGCCTGTTCATGGCCATCGAGCTGGTGCAAGACCGTAGCAGCAAGGCCACCTTCGATCCGCAGCTTCGGCTGCATGCACGCATCAAGGCGCAGGCGATGGCGCGCGGGCTGATGGTCTACCCGATGGGTGGCACGATCGACGGCCGCCACGGCGACCACGTGCTGCTGGCGCCGCCGTTCATCGTCAGCGATGCCGAACTCGATATGCTGGCCGAGCGCCTGGCCGGCGCGCTCGACGCCGCGCTCGACGAGGTGCGCGCCCTCGCTGCCTAGGCGAGACCCTGGGGCCGTGGCCACCGGCCCACCACGACAATCTTTCCCTCAACCGACGACGAAAGGAACCCCGCCCATGACCCCGATCACCGCCCTTCGCTCGAGCCTCAAGCTGGCCGCGCTGGCAGCGGGCCTCGCGCTGGCGCTGCCCCCGGCGCTGGCGCAGCAGAAGTTCATCACCATCGGCACCGGCGGCGTCACCGGCGTGTACTACGCGGCCGGCGGCGCGATCTGCCGGCTGGTCAACAAGGACCGCGCCAAGCACGGCATTCGCTGCTCGGTGGAATCCACCGGCGGCTCGGTGTTCAACGTCAATACCATCAAGGCCGGCGAGCTCGACCTCGGCTTCGCGCAGAGCGACGTGCAATACAACGCCGCCAAGGGCATGGCGCAATTCAAGGACGGCGGCGCCTACGGCGACCTGCGCGCGGTGTTCTCGGTGCACCCCGAGCCGTTCACCGTGCTGGCACGCAAGGAGGCGAACATCAAGACCTTCGCCGATTTCAAGGGCAAGCGCTTCAACGTCGGCAACCCCGGCTCGGGCACGCGCGCGTCGATGGAGGAGTTGCTCGCCGCGATGGGCTGGAAGCTGAGCGACTTCTCGCTCGCCTCGGAGCTGAAGGCCGACGAGCACGGCCCGGCGTTGTGCGACGGCAAGATCGACGGCTTCTACTACGGCGTGGGCCACCCGAGCGCC
Source organism: Burkholderiaceae bacterium (assembly GCA_036280035.1). Lineage (GTDB taxonomy): Bacteria > Pseudomonadota > Gammaproteobacteria > Burkholderiales > Burkholderiaceae_C > JAEUPI01. The sequence goes on from DASURM010000191.1 coordinate 2,601, forward strand.
AACATCCAGGACCCGACCACCACCTGCGGCGCGCAACTGGTTTCGCTCACCGGCCCGGCGGTCGACAAGCTGATCGCCGAGAAGCCGTACTACGCCCGGGCCACGATCCCCGGCGGCCTGTATCCGAACAACCCGAACCCCACCACCACCTACGGCGTGCTGGCCACCGTGGTGGCGTCGAGCAAGACCTCGGCCGATTCGGTGTACCAGGTGGTGAAGGCGGTGTTCGACAACTTCGCCGAGTTCAAGAAGCTGCACCCGGCGCTGGCTCACCTGGAGCCCGAGCAGATGGTGAAAGACGGCCTGTCGGCACCGCTGCACGAAGGCGCGGCGAGGTACTACCGCGAAAAGGGCTGGATCAAGTGATCCGTCGCTGACCGCGCAGGCAGCAACCGATGACCGCCCCCGCCGCGCATCAGGCCTCCGCCGCCGAGCTGGACCAGCTCGTCAAGGAGGCCGACCTCGGCGGGCGCGAGCCCAAGGGCGGCGTCGGCGTTCTGCTTGCGTGCATCGCGGCGGCTTGGTCGCTGTTCCAGCTCTGGTTCGCGTCGCCGCTGCCGTTCATGGTGGGCTTCGGTATCTTCAACGACACCGAAGCGCGCGCGATCCATTTGGCGTTTGCGATCTTCCTGGCGTTCTGCGCCTTCCCGGCGTTCAAGCGCTCGTCGCGCAGCACGGTGCCGCTGGCCGACTGGGTGCTCGCGCTGGTGGGCGCGTTCTGCGCCGCCTACCTGTTCGTGTTCTACCGCGAGCTGGCCACCCGCCCCGGCCAGCCGACCTCCTTCGACATCGCTACCGGGGTGGTGGGCGTGGCGATCATGCTCGAAGCCACGCGCCGCGCGATGGGCACCGGCATGCTGATCACCACCGGGGTGTTCATCGCGTTCATCTTCGCCGGGCCGTACATGCCCGACGTGATCCTGCACAAGGGTGCGTCGCTCGAGCGCTTCATCTCGCACATGTGGCTCACCACCGAGGGCGTGTACGGCGTCGCGCTCGGCGTATCGGTGCAGTTCATCTTCCTGTTCGTGCTGTTCGGCACCCTGCTCGACATCGCCGGTGCCGGCAATTTCATGCTGCAGATGTCGCTCGCGCTGCTCGGCCACCTGCGCGGCGGCCCGGCCAAGGTGGCGGTGGTGTCGTCGGCGCTCAACGGCGTGGTGTCGGGCTCGTCGGTGTCCAACGTCGTGTCGGGCGGCATCTTCACGATCCCGCTGATGAAGCGCACTGGCTACTCGGGCGTCAAGGCCGGCGCGATCGAGGCCGCCTCGTCGATCAACGGCCAGATCATGCCGCCGGTGATGGGCGCGGCCGCTTTCCTGATGGTGGAGTACGTGGGCATCCCGTACTCCGACATCGTCAAGCACGCGGCGCTGCCGGCGGTGATCTCGTACATCGCCCTCTTCTACATCGTGCACCTCGAGGCGCTGAAGCGCGACATCCAGCCGCTGCGCCGCGCAGTGGTGCCCACCTGGGGCCAGCGCATGCTGGGCTGGGCCTTGGGCACCAGCGGCACGCTGGCCGCGCTGGCAGCGATCTACTACCTGATCGTCGGCCTGCAGGCGCTGGCCGGCAACGCCGCCGGCTGGGTGCTGGCCGCCGCGGGCGGCATCGCCTATGTCGGCCTGCTCGCGTACTCGTCACGCCACCCCGACGTGCCGCAAGACGACCCCAACGCACCGGCCGTGCACTTGCCGCAACCGTGGCCGACCGTGCGCGCGGGGCTGCACTTCTTCATTCCGATCGTCGTGCTGTTGTGGTGCCTGATGGCCGAGGAGCTGTCGCCGGGGTTGTCGGCGTTCTGGGGCACGGTGGCGACGATCGTGCTGGTGCTGCTGAACCCGTTGATGCTGAGCCTGTTCCGCCGCATCGGCACGCCGGCGGCCGCGCTGCGCAAGGGGTTCGACGACCTCGTCCGCGGCCTGATCCTCGGCGCGCGCAACATGATCGGCATCGGCGTGGCGTGCGCCAGCGCCGGCCTGATCGTCGGCGCGATCACCCTCACCGGCGTCGGCCTGATGATGACCGACCTGGTCGAGGTCGCCTCCGGCGGCAACGTGCTGGTGATGCTGATCCTCACCGGGATCATCTGCCTGCTGATCGGCGCGGGCGTGCCCACCACCGCCAACTACATCCTGGTGGCCACGCTGCTGGCGCCGGTGGTGGTGGAACTCGGCGCGCGCAGCGAGCTGGTGATCCCGCTGATCGCGGTGCACTTGTTCGTCTTCTATTTCGGCATCATGGCCGACGTCACCCCGCCGGTGGGCCTGGCCTCGTACGCGGCGGCCGCGATCTCGGGCGAGGACCCCAACGCCACCGGCTGGCAGGCCACCTGGTACAGCCTGCGCACCACGGTGCTGCCATTCGTGTTCATCTTCAACCCGCAGCTGCTGCTGATCGGCGTCGGCTCGTGGCTCGACGTGCTGCTGGTGTGCATCGGCGGCACGGTGGCGTCGCTGCTGTTCGCGGCGGCGACGATGCGCTGGTTCCGCATCCGCTGCAGTTGGTTCGAGGTCGGCTTGCTGTTGGTCGCCACTTTCCTGTTCTTCCGCCCCGACTGGCTGATCGACCGCATCGAGCCGCGCTACGTCGACGCGCCGGCGGCCGAGATCTTCGCGCAGGCCGACAAGCTCACCGAAGACCAATGGCTGGTGGTCGCGATCGCCGGCACCAGCGTCGAAGGCAAGGACATCACCAAGACCGTGGCGCTGCCGATGGGCAAGGGCAACAACGGGCGCGAGCGGCTGCGCGACGGCGGCGTGACCATCGCGCAACTCGGCGGCGACGTCGAGATCGCCAGCGTCAAGTTCGGCAGCCGCGCGCGCAAGCTCGGTGTCGAGCAGGGTTTCAAGATCCAGGAGCTGCGGCTGCCCAACCCGGCGCGCCCGTCGCCGCATTGGGTGTTGTTGCCGGCCGCCGCGCTGGCGCTGCTGGTGTGGGGGCTGCAGGGCCGACGGCGCGCCCGCCCACTGCCCACCGCGGTAGGTGCCTGAGCGCCGCCTGAGGCGCAATCGATGCCGCGCATCGCGCTGATCCACGCGCTGGCGCACTCGGTGGCGCCGATCAACGACGCGCTGGCGCGCGAGTGGCCGGCCGCGCAGCGCATGAACCTGCTCGACGACAGCCTTTCGGCCGACCTGGCGCGCAGCGGCCGCCTCGACGACGCGATGACCGCGCGCTTCCTCGCGCTCGGCGACTATGCGGTGCGCAGCGGCGCCGACGCGATCCTGTTCACCTGCTCGGCCTTCGGCCCGTGCATCGACGCCGTCAAACGGCGCCTCGCACCGCTGCCGGTGCTCAAACCCAACGAGGCGATGATCGACGAGGCCACAGCCCAGGTGCGCTCGCACGGCGGCCGCATCGGCCTGCTGGCGACCTTCGCGCCGACGCTGGCGTCGATGCCCGCGGAGTTTCCCGCCGACGTGCCGCTGCTCAGCGCGCTGGCTGACGGCGCGCTGCCGGCGCTCGACCGCGGCGACGGTGCCGCGCACGACCGCGCTGCGGCGCAGGCGGCGCAAGCCCTGAAGGCGCAGGGCTGCACCGCGATCGCGCTGGCGCAGTTCAGCCTGGCGCGCGCGCGCGACCCGGTGGCCGCAGCCACCGGGCTGCCGGTGTTCACCACCCCCGACAGCGCGGTGCGCGCGTTGCGCCGGCTGCTGGCCTGACCGCGTACCGGGCCGGCACGGGGGTGCCGCTGCCACCGGGCCACTGCTACACTGAGCGCGGCCAGGAGAGAGCAGCGCTCGTGCTGCCGCCGAAGGCGAAGCCGCAAGGTCAAACGCTCAGGCAAAAGGACTGGCCGGCGCCTCGGCGACGGGGCGTTCCTCACTGGAGAGAGGCACGCCCGCGAGGGCGCGTCCACCGAAGGGGCAAGCGAGCAGCCGCCACGAGGCGACCGTTCGCCAATCTCTCAGGTAAAGCGGACAGCGAGGGCAAGCCCACCGTGCGAGCGGTGGTGTGTGGGCCCTCGGGAGTCGATCAATGTCCGCCGCCGCCGAACTCAAGCGCACCCCGCTGTACGACCTGCACGTCGAGCTGGGCGCCAAGATGATGCCGTTCGCCGGCTACGAGATGCCGGTCAACTACCCGGACGGCATCCTCTTCGAGCACAAGCAGTGCCGCAGCGCCGCCGCGCTGTTCGACGTCTCGCACATGGGCCAGCTGCGTTTGGCGGGCCACGACGCGGCGCGCGCGCTCGAGACGCTGGTGCCGGTGGACGTGGTCGACCTCGACGTACAAAAGCAGCGCTACGCGCTGTTCACCAACGCCCAGGGCGGCATCCTCGACGACTTGATGATCACCCGGCGCGAGGCCGACCTGCTGCTGGTGGTCAACGCCGCCTGCAAGGACGCCGACACGCGCCACCTCGTCACGAACCTCGGCAACCACTGCAACGTGATCCCGATGCCCGAGCGCGCGCTGCTGGCGCTGCAGGGGCCCAAGGCGGCGGCTGCGCTGGCGCGGCTCGATGCCGAGGCGGCGAGGCTCGTGTTCATGACCGGAGCGGGCTTGCGCCTGGCCGGCGCAGACTGCTTCGTGACCCGCTCGGGCTACACCGGCGAAGACGGCTTCGAGATCTCGGTGCCCGCCGACCAGGCGGTGGCGTTGGCCAAGGCGCTGCTGCACGAGCCCGAGGTCAAACCAGCGGGCCTCGGCGCACGCGACACATTGCGGCTCGAAGCGGGGCTGTGCCTCTACGGGCACGACATCAACGACAAGACCACGCCGGTCGAGGCCGGCCTGACGTGGGCCATCCAGAAGGTGCGCCGACCCGGCGGCGCGCGCGCCGGCCACTACCCCGGCGTGGCGACGATCGAGGCGCAGCTCACCACCGCCCCGGCGATCAAGCGCGTCGGCCTGGTCGGACTGGAGCGCATGCCGGTGCGCGAAGGCGCGCCGATCTTCGATTCCCGCGGCCACAAGCTCGGCCACGTGACCAGCGGCACCATCGGGCCGACTGTGAACCAGCCGATCGCGATGGCGTACCTCGCCGTCAACCACGCGCAGCCGCACAACGAGGTGTACGCCGAAGTGCGCGGCAAGCGATACCCGATGCGCGTCAGCGCGATGCCGTTCACCCCCCACCGCTACTACAGAGGATGACCGTACGCCCGCTCGCTCCTTCTTCCACTGGCTGCCCCCCGAGGGGACGCGGTCGGCTTGGGAGCGGTGCGGCGCCGACGGATTGTCGCCATTCCACCAGAGGAGAGCTCCCTTGACGACCATGTTCACTACCGACCACGAGTGGATCAACATCGAGGACCACGAGGCCGCCGTGGTCGGCATTACGCAGCACGCGCAGGAGGCGCTGGGCGACGTGGTGTTCGTCGATCTGCCCGAGGTCGGGCGCAGCTACAAGCGCGGCGAGGTGGCCGGTGTCGTCGAGTCGGTCAAGGCAGCGGCCGACCTGTACATGCCCGTCGACGGTGAGATCGTCGAGGTCAACGAGGCGCTGCGCAAGGATCCTGCGCTGGTCAACCGCGACCCGATGGGCGAAGGCTGGTTCTTCAAGGTGCACGTCACGCAGATGGAGCAGTTCGACGAACTGATGGACCCACCGGCCTACGACAAGCTGTTGAAGACCCTCTGATCGCCCAACCCGCATTGCCCCGCGCCCATGCTGATGTCCGCCCGCA
>DASURM010000192.1:0-5276 GCA_036280035.1 Burkholderiaceae bacterium
GCGGCGCACGCCTGGCCCTGCTCGCCGCGCACCCGCACCTGCACGCCCGGCAGCGCGAAGCCCACCGTGCCGCGGCGGCGCTCGCCGTCGTCGCTGCGGTACGGGTTGCTGGTGAGCATCGCGGTTTCGCTCATGCCGTAGCGTTCGAGGATCGTGTGGCCTGTCCGCTCACGCCAGGCGTCGAAGGTCTCCACCTGCAGCGGCGCCGAGCCCGAGATGAACAGCCGCATGCGCGCGCAGGCCTCGCGCGTCAGCGTGGGCTCGGCCAGCATGCGCGTGTACAGCGTCGGCACGCCCATGAACACGGTGGCGTCGGGGAGGCGCGCGATCGTCGCCTGGGGGTCGAAGCGCGAGAACCAGATCATCTTGCTGCCGTTGAGCAGCGCGCCGTGCGACGCGACGAACAGGCCGTGCACGTGAAAGATCGGCAGCGCGTGGATCAGCACGTCGCCACGCTGCCAACCCCAGTAGTCGTGCAGCACGCGGGCATTGCTCAGCAGGTTGCCGTGCGTCAGCATCGCGCCCTTGCTGCGTCCGGTGGTGCCGCTGGTGTAGAGGATCGCCGCCAGATCATCGGCGGCACGCGCCACCGGCACGTGCACGTCGCTCATCCAGGTGGCGCGTTCGAGCAGGCTGCCGCTGCGGTCGGCGCCGAGCGTGAAGACGTTCTTCGTGCCGAGCCTGAAAGCCAGCCGCGAGATCCAGGTGAAATCCTGCGGCGCGCACACCACCACCGCCGGCTCGGCGTCGCCGATGAAGTACTCGATCTCGGCCTCTCGGTACGCGTTGTTCAGCGGCAGGTACACCAGGCCGGCGCGCTGCACCGCCAGGTACAGCATCAGCGCCTCGACGCTCTTGTCGACCTGCACCGCGACGCGCGCGAGCGCCGGCAGCTCGAGCGACGCGAACACGTTGGCCAGCATCGCACTGCCGCGTTCGAGGTCGCGCCAGGTGTAGTGCAGCGGTGCCGGGCCGTCGGCGGTTTCGATGGCCGTGGCGTCGAGATCGCCCGGAAACGCGGTGCGCAGGGCCGCGAAGATGCTGCTGTCGCTCATGAGCCGATCGGTGCGGGTTTGCGTCCGGCCTTCACCATCGGGCTCGGCCGAACGGGCGGGCCAATGTAGCACCGCGGGCAACCCCGCCGTGGCGTGCGCAATGGGCTCGCGGGGGCTGGCGCCCATCGCGTGCCGCGGGCAAGCCGAGCGGCTCATGGTATTCACCACAAATCGGGCGCGCCGGCTCTCGTTAGAGTCGGGCTGTAGGCGCCGGGCGCGTTGCGACGCCCTCCGGTACACGGCGGGCCGTGGCGCCTGCCAACGACCACACCGATGGAGACCACCATGTCGAACCCCTTGGGCCGCGTTGTCGCGGCCGTGCTCGTTGCCGCCGTGCCGCTGTCGGCGGCGTTCGCGCAGACCGTCACGCTGAAGGCGTCGCACCAGTTTCCCGGCGGCAAGGGCGACGCGCGCGACGAGATGGTGCAGATGATCGCGCGCGATGCCAAGGCGGCCAACGTCGGCCTCGAGGTGCAGGTGTTCCCTGGCGCCTCGCTGTTCAAGCCCAACGAGCAGTGGAACGCACTCGTCAACGGCCAACTCGACATCTCGTCGTTCCCGCTCGACTACGCCAGCGGCAAGGTGCGCGCATTCGGCGCCACGCTGATGCCCGGCCTGGTGCGCAGCCACGAGCGCGCGGCGCGCATGTCGGACTCGCCGTTCATGAAGGAGATCAAAGGCAAGATCGAGAAGGCCGGCGTGGTCGTGCTCGCCGACGCCTGGCTCGCCGGCGCAATGGGCTCCAAGCGCGGCTGCATCCGCACGCCGGCCGACATGAAGGGCCTGAAGATCCGCTCGGCGGGCCCCACCTTCGCCCAGATGTGGCAGGCCGCCGGCGCGTCGATCGTGTCGATCCCGAGCAACGAGGTCTACAACGCGCTGCAGACCGGCGTGGCCGAAGCCACCGACACCAGCACCGGCAGCTTCGTGTCGTTCCGCCTCTACGAACAGTTGAAGTGCGTCACCGCGCCCGGCGACAACGCGCTGTGGTTCATGTACGAGCCGGTGCTGATGTCCAAGAAGGTGTTCGACCGCCTCAACCAGAAGCAGCGCGACGCGCTGCTGGCCGCCGGCCAGAAGGCGCAGGCGTACTTCGCCAAGGAGGCCAAGGGCCTCGACGACGCGATGGTCAAGGCCTTCAAGGCGCACAACGTCGAGGTGGCGACGCTGACCGCCGCCGAGTACGACGCCTGGCTGAAAGTGGCGCGCGAGAGTTCCTATGCGGAGTTCGCCAAGGAAGTCCCCGACGGCAAGCAACTGATCGACGCGGCGCTTGCAGTCAAGTAGTCGTCCTCCGCTGGAGCGTTTCGTCGGCGCCGTGCGCGGCGCCTCGTTCGTGCTGGGCGTGATCGCCGCGGGGCTGATCGCGCTCGGCGTGATCGTCGTCTGCCAGATGGTGTTCGTGCGCTATGCGCTCGGCCACAACACGATCTGGCAGACCGATTTCGTCACCTACAGCCTGGTGGCCGCCACCTTCATCGGCAGCCCCTACGTGCTGATGACCCGCGGCCACGTCAACGTCGACGTGCTGCCGCACTACGCCGGCGATCGGCTGCGCTACCGCCTGGCGGTGTTCGCCGCCTTCGTGACGCTGGTGTTCGCGATCACGATGACGGTGCTCACCTTCCTGTTCTGGAAGGAGGCCTGGGACAACCGCTGGGTCTCCGACACGATGTGGCGCGCGCGGCTGTGGATTCCGTACGCGAGCATGCCGATCGGCCTGGCGCTGCTCTCGCTGCAGTGCGTGGCCGATCTGGCCGCGCTGCTCACAGGGCGCGAGCCGCCGTTCGGCATGGGGAAGGTCACCTCATGAGCCCGCTGACCCAGGGCCTGGCGGTGCTGCTGGTCACGCTGGCGATGCTGCTGTCGGGCGCGCCGGTGGCGTTCGGCCTGGGCGCGATCTCGATCGTCTTCATCGTGTTCTTCCACGGTTTCGATGCGCTCAACGTGGTGGCCGAAACCTTCTACGCGGGCCTCAACGACTTCACGCTGGTATCGATCCCGATGTTCGTGATGATGGGCGCGGCGATCGGCTCGTCGCCCGCGGGCAAGGACCTTTACGAGGCGCTCGAGCGCTGGCTCTATCGCCTGCCCGGCGGGCTGGTGATCTCCAACCTCGGTGCCTGCGCGCTGTTTGCCGCACTCACCGGCTCGTCGCCCGCGTGCTACGCCGCGATCGGCAAGATGGGCATCCCGGAGATGCGCAAGCGCGGCTATCCGGACGACGTGGCCACTGGGTCGATCTGCGCCGGCGGCACGCTCGGCATCCTGATCCCGCCGTCGATCACGCTGATCCTCTACGGTATCGCCACCGAGACCTCGATCGGCCGGCTGTTCCTCGCCGGCGTGCTGCCGGGCGTGCTGCTGACCGGCCTGTTCATGCTGTGGACGCTGTTCATCATCTGGAAGCGCGGCTTTCGCTCGCACGCGGTCGGGTTTCGCTACGCCTGGCGCGAGAAGTTCCAGTCGATCCCGAAGGTGGCGCCGTTCCTGGCGATCATCGTCGGTGTGATGTACGTGCTGTACGGCGGCGTGGCCACGCCGTCGGAGGCCGCGGGCGTCGGCGCGGCGTTATGCGTCGTGATGGCGGTGCTGATCTACCGCATGTGGAAGCCCGCCGAGTGGTGGACCATCTTGCGCGACACGATGCGCGAATCGGTGATGATCCTGATGATCATCGCCGCGGCGGTGCTGTTCGGCTACATGCTGACCTCGCTGTACCTCACGCAGACGCTGGCGCAGGCGATCGCCGACATGCACGCCAACAAGTGGGTGCTGATGGCGATGATCAACCTGTTCCTGCTGGTGTGCGGCTTCTTCATCCCGCCGGCGGCGATCATCCTGATGACCGCGCCGATCCTCTACCCGATCATCAAGGCCGCGGGGTTCGACCCGATCTGGTTCGGCGTGGTGCTGACGATCAACATGGAGATCGGCCTCATCCACCCGCCGGTGGGCCTCAACATCTACATCGTCAAGTCGATCGCGCCCGATGTGCCGGTGACGCGCATCATGTGGGGCACGATCCCGTACGTGCTGTGCATGATGCTGGCGATCGTCATCCTGTGCGTGTTCCCCGAGATCGCCACCTGGCTGCCCACCAAGCTGATGGGCTGAGGCCGGACGCAAGGGCCCGGAAGGGGCCTCGCGCCTGCCGAAGGCCCGGCCGCGATACCAGCGGCTGGGCTGGGGGGCTGCGCTGAGGGCACCGCGCGGTCACGCCAGCAGCGCCGACAGCGCGCGCGAGTGCACCGCGCGGCCGCCCACGAATCGGTCGTGGTGCGCCTCGATGCGGCCGAGGTCGTACAGGTAGTTGACCATCAGGCCGGCCGACTGCCTGAGCCCCTTGGCCGACAGATCGGCGTTCGCGTTCAGGCGCTCGAGCCGCGCGCCGTTGTCGAGGTGGAAGCGCGCCACCGGGTCGCCGTCGGGCGTCGGTGACGCCAGCACCAGGTACAGCGCGGCCAGCCGCCACAGCGCCTGGTGCGCCTCCGCGGGCATCGCCTGCAGCGACCCGGCGTGCACGAGGCCGGCCAGGTCGTCGCCCGCGGCCTTGCGCAGCGCGGCCAACGCGGCCTGCGCGGCCTCGGCCTGCGCCGGCTTGATGCCCGGCAGCGCATCGGCGCGCTGCAGCTTCGCGAGCCACGGCACCAGCGTGGGAATCGGCGACAGCGTGCAGAAGCTCTTGAGCTGCGGCAACTCGCGCTTGAGCTCTTCGGCGACGCGCTTGATCAGGAAGTTGCCCAGCGACACGCCCCGCAGGCCCGGCTGGCAGTTGCTGATCGAATAGAACACCGCGACCTTGAACTGGTCGGCCGCCAGCGGCGGCGAGCGCTTGTCGATCAGCGGCGCGATCGCGCCGGCCATGTCGGCCACCAGTGCCACCTCGACGAAGATCAGCGGTTCGTCGGGCAGTTGCGGGTGGAAGAACGCGAAGCAGCGGCGGTCGGGCTGCAGGCGGCGGCGCAGGTCGTCCCAGCCGTCGATCTGATGCACCGCCTCGTGGCGGATGATCTGCTCGAGTAGTTGCGCCGGCGAATCCCAGCTCACGCGGCGCAGTTGCAGGAAGCCGGGGTTGAACCAGCTCGACAGCAGGTGCAGCAGGTCGTACTCGACCGATTGCAGGGGCGGCTGCCTGGGTAGCCGCTCCAGCAGCGCGCGGCGCAGCCGCACCAGCGCGGCGGTGCCGCCGGGCGCGCGGTTCAGGCGCCTGAACAGCTC
>DASURM010000193.1:0-5308 GCA_036280035.1 Burkholderiaceae bacterium
GCACTTGCCCTGCAGGATGCTGACCTCGCCGGTCTCCATCTCGAGCGCGACCACGCCGAGCACATCGCCTTCGGCATCGCGGATCAGGTCGAGCGCCATCCACTCGACGAAGAACTGCGTGCGCGCCCTCACGTTCTGCTGGTACAGCGTGTGAAGCATCGCGTGGCCGGTGCGGTCGGCCGCGGCGCAGGCGCGTTGCACCGGCTTCTCGCCGTAGTGGGAGGTGTGGCCGCCGAACGGGCGCTGGTAGATCGTGCCGTCGGCGTTGCGGTCGAATGGCATGCCGAAGTGCTCGAGCTCGTAGACGACGTTCGGCGCCTCGCGGCACATGAACTCGATCGCGTCCTGGTCGCCGAGCCAGTCACCGCCCTTGACGGTGTCGTAGAAATGGTAGTGCCAGTTGTCCTCGCTCATGTTGCCGAGGCTGGCGCCGATGCCGCCTTGCGCGGCCACCGTGTGCGAGCGCGTCGGGAACACCTTGGACAGCACCGCGACGTTGAGGCCGGCGTGCGCGAGCTGCAGCGCCGCGCGCATGCCCGAGCCGCCGGCGCCGACGATGACGACATCGAATTTCCGCCTAGGAATCGAACTCATCGATCCGTGCCTCCTTGCCTACAGTCGCCAGAGAACCTGCACCGCCCAGCCGGCGCAGCCCACCAGCCAGACGATGGTGACCCCCTGCAGCAGCAGTCGCAGCCACACCGGCTTGATGTAGTCCATCCAGATGTCGCGCACGCCGACCCAGGCGTGCACCGCAAGCGCGACGATCACCACGAAGGTGGCCAGGCGCATCCACTGTTGCGAGAAGATCGCCGCCCAGCGCTCGTAGCCGAGCCGGGGGCCGGCGATCAGCTGCACGATCAGCACCAGGGTGTACAGCGTCATCACCACCGCGGTGATGCGCTGGCTGAGCCAGTCGCGCATTCCGTAGTGGGCGCCGACGACCAGGCGTTTGGATCCGAATGTGTGGTTGCCGCTGCTCATCGAAGCCCTCAATACAGACCGAACAGCCTGGCGCCCAGCAGCACCGTCAGCACGCCGCTGACCCCGAGCGTGACCAACGCCGAGATGCGGCCCTGCTTCAGGCTGACGTCGTGCACGACGTCCATCCAGAGGTGGCGTACGCCGGCGAGCACGTGATGCAGGTACGCCCAGATCAGCGCCAGCACCACCAGCTTCAGCACGAATGCGGGGACGATGCCGACGCCGGCGATGAAGGCGCTGCTGAAGCGCGCGTACGAGATCTCGCTGGTCAGGCTGACGTCGAACAGCCACACCACCAGCGGCAGCAGCAGGAACATCAGCGCGCCACTGATGCGATGCAGGATCGACACCAGGCCCGCGAGCGGCAGGCGGTAGGTGACGATCTGCGAGACGTGGATGTTGTTGTAGACCGGGCGTGGCTTGTGCGCGTCTGCCATGGAAGTCTGCCCCCGCTGCGCGATGAACCGGCGGATCTTATTCCAAGCCGCGCCGGCCTTTGATCGGCGAAGGTCAGTGCAGTTCGTTGCGGTAGTGGTGGGCGTCGGTGCGGTACAGGCCGCGCCGCAACTCGACCGGGCGCTCGCGATAGGTGAGCGAGCGCCGCTCCACGCTCAGCAGCGGCGAACCGGCGGCGACCTCGAGCAGCGCCGCGGCGTCGGCCGGCGCCGCCACCGCACGGATCTTCTCCTCGGCGCGGATCATCCGCACGCCGAAGGCTGTCTCGAACAGCGCATACATCGAACCCTCGTAGGCAGCGAGCCGCTCGGCGGTGAGGTCGTCGAACAAGCGCGCCGGCAGCCAGATGTCGTCGAGCACCACCGGGCGCGCCTCGGCCAGCAGCAAGCGGCGCACGAACACCACCGGATCGCCGCTTTTCAGCCCGAGCGGCCTTGCGACGTCGGGGTCGGCGCGCAGGCGACGGCAGTCCAACAAGCGGCGCGTCAGTTCGCGCTGGCTGCCGTCGTCGGCCGCCAGGCGCAGAAAGCGGTAGCGCGTGGCCTGCTCGGCATGCGTGGCCACGAACGTGCCTTTGCCCTGGCGGCGCATCAGCAGGTGCTGCGCGGCCAGCTCGTCGATCGCCTTGCGCACGGTACCCTGGCTGACCCCGAAGCGATCCGCAAGGTCCCATTCGCTGGGGATCATCTCGCCGGGCTTCCACACACCGGCCTGCAGATCCTGCACGATCAGCAACTTGATCTGCCGGTACAGCGGCCTGAACGTCGTCGCGCCGTCGCCGCGCGAGGCCTGCTGCGCACCCCTGGACGTCGAAGCCATGGCCGCCATTGCAGCACAGCCTTCGTTCGCGCGGCCGAGGCCTGACCTACACTTGCCGCTCGTAGACCCGCTCGATAGCTGCCCTGTCATCTTCCCTGGAGTGCGTTCATGAGCAAGAAGCCCGTCCGCGTGGCCGTCACCGGTGCCGCCGGCCAGATCGGTTATGCCCTGCTGTTCCGCATCGCCGCCGGCGAGATGCTGGGCAAGGATCAGCCCGTGGTGCTGCAGTTGCTGGAGATCCCCGACGAGAAGGCGCAGAAGGCCCTGAAGGGCGTGATGATGGAACTCGAAGACTGCGCGTTCCCGTTGTTAGCCGGCATGCACGCGTTCGCCGACCCGGTGGCTGCGTTCAAGGACATCGACCATGCGCTGCTGGTCGGCGCGCGGCCGCGCGGCCCCGGCATGGAGCGCAAGGATCTGCTGGCCGCCAACGCGCAGATCTTCACCGCGCAGGGCAAGGCGCTCGACGTCGCCGCCGGCCGCGACGTGCGGGTGCTGGTGGTCGGCAACCCGGCCAACACCAACGCCTACATCGCGATGAAGTCGGCGCCGCAACTTTCGCGCCGCAACTTCACCGCGATGCTGCGGCTGGACCACAACCGCGCCACCTCGCAGATCGCCGCCAAGACCGGCAAGCCGGTGGAGTCGATCGAGAAGCTGTGCGTGTGGGGCAACCACTCGCCGACGATGTATGCCGACTACCGCTTCGCCACCGTCGATGGCCGTTCGGTCAAGGACACGATCGGCGACGCGGCGTGGAACAAGGACGTGTTCCTGCCCACCGTGGGCAAGCGCGGCGCGGCGGTCATCGAGGCGCGCGGCCAGTCGTCGGCCGCCTCGGCGGCCAATGCGGCCATCGGCCACATGCGCGACTGGGCGCTCGGCACCGGCGGCAAGTGGGTGACGATGGGTGTGCCCTCGAACGGCGAGTACGGCATCCCGCAAGACGTGGTGTTCGGCTTCCCGGTGACCTGCGCCGGCGCGGACTACAAGATCGTCGAAGGCCTCGCGATCGACGCCTTCAGCCAGGAGCGAATCGACCTGACGCTGAAGGAACTGCTGGAGGAGCAGCAGGGCGTCAAGCACCTGCTGTAGCTGCGAGCCCGCGGTGAGCGCAGCGGTCGACGACCCGCGCAAGGTGCTGTTCGCCGACGGCGGGCTGCCGCCGTCGATCCCGGTGTGCGATCACTATTGCGGCGTCGAGGAGCGCATGCGCAAGAGCCTGGCGCTGCAGGCCGAGCTGGGGCCGGTGTTCGACGTCACCTTCGACTGCGAGGACGGCGCGCCGGTCGGCCGCGAGGCCGAGCACGTGCGCATGGCGGTCGACCTGATTGGCTCGAGCGAGAACCGCTTCGACCGCGTCGGCGCGCGCGTGCATCCGCTGGATCATGCCGCGTTCGACGACGACGTCGATACGCTGATCAGAGGCGCTGGCGCTCGGCTGCCGTACCTCATGGTGCCCAAGCCGCGCGATCTGGCCGACGCCAAGCAAGCGATCAAGGCGGTCGATGCGGCCTGCGCGCGCCGCGGCGTGCGCAAACGCCCGGCGGTGCACTTCCTGATCGAGACGCACGGCGCCCTGCGCGACGTGTTCGCGATCGCGGCGCTGCCGCGCGTGCAGTCGCTGTCGTTCGGCTTGATGGACTTCGTGTCGGCGCACAACGGCGCGATCCCGGTCAGCGCGATGAGCGCGCAAGGGCAGTTCGAGCATCCGCTGGTGCGTCGCGCCAAGCTCGAGATCGCCGCCGCGTGCCACGCCGCGGCGAAGGTACCGTCGCACAGCGTGGTCACCGAGTTCAAGCACGTCAAGGCGGTTCAAGGCGCGGCCGCGCGGGCCGCGCACGAGTTCGGCTTTACGCGCATGTGGAGCATCCACCCGTCGCAGGTGCAGGCGATCGTCGATGTGTTCGCTCCGACGGTGGCCGAGCTCGACGAGGCGATCGAGATCATCGGTGCCGCCGAGGCGGCCCGATGGGCGCCGATCCGCCATCGCGACACGCTGCACGACCGCGCCAGTTACCGCTATTACTGGCAGGTGATCGAACGCGCCCGACGGACCCGACAGCCTCTGCCGGCCGAGATCGAGCGAGCATGGTTCGGCGACCCGCCGGACGACGATCCAACGAGGAGCCCCGCGTGACCGACACCCCCCCGAGATCGATGCAAGCCCGCCGTGCCGCCTCGGCCGCCGCGTGGGCCGCCGCGGCCGTGCTGGCCGCCGCGCTGCCGGCGCGGGCCGCCGACGCCCAACCCGCCGCGCAAAGCGCGAAGGCCCGCCAGCAGCAGCGCGAAGATCGCGCCAAGGGCCTGGCACTCGGGCAGGAAACCGCGCAGCGGATCAGCGAGGCGCAACTGCAGATCGCCGATCGCGTGCTGACCGGCGACGCCGCCTGCGAGTTCGACCAGACGGTCAGCGTGCTGCCGATCGCCGGCCAACCCGGGCACTTTCGGCTGACCTACAAGCGGGTGTCCTACTCGATGGTCCCCGAGGAGACCAGCAGCGGCGCCGTCCGCCTCGAGGACAAGAAGGCCGGCATCGTGTGGCTGCAGATTCCGTCGAAATCGATGCTGATGAACGCGCGCATCGGCCAGCGCATGGTCGACGGCTGCATGCATGCCGAGCAGCGTGCGGCGGTTGCCGCGGCGCGCGGCGCCGCGGGCGCGAAACCCTAGCGCGCGTTCAGGTAAGGGCCTCCGCACGTCGTGTCGGCGTCTGCGGCGTGAGAAGTGACACGGGCGTATTCGCGCGCCGAATCAACTTGCAACGCATCGCGTGCGGAGGGCCCGAAAGAATGGATCTCACTTGTGCTTCCCCTCAAGGAGAGAGATCCAATGAAACGCCTGTCAATTGCCATCGCCGCAGCGGTGGGTGTGTCGATCGCGGCGCCCCTCAGCGTGTCGGCTGCCGACAAGGCGGCCAAGCAGCAGCCCAGGCAGCAGGAGGCGGCCGCGCTGTCGGCCGAACAGATCAGCACCGCCGATCGCGTGCTGCTCGGTCAGTCGCGCTGCGAGTTCGACCAGTCGGTCAATGTGGCCGCGGTGCCGGGAC
>DASURM010000194.1:0-3676 GCA_036280035.1 Burkholderiaceae bacterium
GAGGCGCGGCTGCTGCTGGTGGGCATCCCGGTGCTGCTTTGGACCTTGATTCCCGTGTACCACATGGTGCTGTTCGCCGTGTCGGAGCGCGACAAGGCCACCTCGGGCCGGCTGTGGCCCGAGCACCCGACGCTGCAGAACTTCGCCTTCGTGTTCGAGCAGAAGCATTACTACCTCAACCACTTCTGGGTGCAGCTCGGCAACTCGCTGATGGTGGCGCTGGCCGCAGGCGTGATCACGCTGTTCGTTGCCACCTGCGCGGCCTTCGCGATCAGCCGGCTCAAGGTGCGTGGCGGCCGCGCGGTGATGAACCTGGCGCTGTTCACCTACTTCATTCCTGCCGCCTTTCTGGCGGTGCCGATGTACAAGACGATGGCCAACTACGGGCTGCTCAACAGCCGCTGGTCGCTGGTGCTGGCGATGGTGACGATCGCCTCGCCGTACTGCATCTGGGTGCTCAAGCAGGCCAGCGACAAGCTGCCGTGGGAGCTCGACGAGGCCGCGCGCATCGACGGCGCCACGCCGCTGCAGTTGCTGCGTCTGGTCTACGTGCCGCTGATGGTGCCTTCGCTGGTGGCGGTGGGCACCTACGCGCTGCTGCTGGCGTGGAACGAGTATCTCTATGGCTTCCTGTTGCTGTCCAACGAAACCGACCTCACGCTGGCGGTGGCGCTGGGCAACTTTCTCGCCGCCGACGATTCGCCCTGGGAGCTGCTGATGGCCACCGGCGTCGTCTACGCGCTGCCGCCGGCGGCGATCTACTACGCTTTCAAGCGCTACATGGTGTCGGGGTTGACGGCTGGGGCGGTGAAGAGCTGACGATGCGTACTTCAGGCGTTTGGCATGCGCGGCGCGGTGGGCGGTGCCCGATGGGGGCTCCTACTGTGGCGGTCGGCCCTGCGGGCCGACTGCGCTGCGCTTCTCGCAGCGCGCTCGCGCGGCGAAACTCGCTTCACTCACTGCGTTCGTTCCGCTCGAACAATCGCCGCGAGTCAGAAGACGAAGCACGCGCTGCGCGCGTGCCGAGCGCGCTGCTGCGATGCTCGCCGCCCCACAAGTCGCCCCCACCGGGCACCGCCCACAGCCTTGCTTGCTCTGCTCTGCGCATGCAGCACCCACACGCATGCCGGCGCATGCCCGCTCCCGGCTTTGCCTCGCTCGGTCTGTGCGCCAGTCTTGCAGCACATGCGATGGACTCCTGACATGGCCTCCGTCTCCTTCCGCGACATCCGCAAGTCCTTCGGCAAGACCGAGGTCATCCATGGCATCGGGTTCGACATCGCCGATGGCGAGTTCGTCGTGCTGGTCGGGCCTTCGGGTTGCGGCAAGAGCACGCTGCTGCGCATGCTGGCGGGGCTGGAGGACATCAGCGCCGGCGAGATCGTGATCGACGGCCGGGTCGTCAACGACCTCGAGTCGAAGGACCGCGACATCGCGATGGTGTTCCAGAGCTATGCGCTGTACCCGCACATGACGGTGCGCGAGAACATGGGTTTCTCGCTGCGGCTGCGCAACGCCGACCGCGCCACCACCGACGAGCGGGTGCAGCGCGCGGCGCAGATCCTCAACCTCGAGCAGTTGCTCGAGCGCTACCCGCGCGAGCTGTCGGGCGGGCAGCGCCAGCGCGTGGCGATGGGGCGCGCGATCGTGCGCGATCCCAAGGTGTTCCTGTTCGACGAGCCGCTGTCGAACCTCGACGCCAAGCTGCGCGTGGCGATGCGCGCCGAGATCAAGGCGCTGCACCAGCGGCTCAAGACCACCACGGTGTACGTCACGCACGACCAGATCGAGGCGATGACGATGGCCGACCGCATCGTCGTGATGCACGATGGCATCGTCGAGCAGATCGGCACGCCGCTGGAGCTGTTCGACCGGCCCGCCAATCTGTTCGTCGCGCAGTTCATCGGCTCGCCGGCGATGAACGTGCTAGAGGGCACGCTGCGCCGCAACGGCGGCGCGCCGTATGTCGAGGCGCTCGGCGCGCGCTGGCCGGTGCCCGAGTCGATGGCCGGCAGCGACGGCATGCCGGTGAGCTACGGCATCCGTCCCGGCGACTTGAGCCTGGCCGACGCCGGTGTCGCGGCCAGGGTGTTCGTCGTCGAGCCCACCGGTGCCGAGACCGAACTGCTGCTGCAGGTGGGCGACGCCCAGCTCACGCTGGTAACGCACGGCCGAACCCCGGTGCGGCCCGACGACTCGGTGCGTCTGGGGGTCGCTGCCGCGCACGCGCACGTGTTCGACCGCGCCAGCGGGCACCGCCTCGGCTGAGCCTGTGCCACCGATCGTCGTGATGGGGGTCTGCGGCAGCGGCAAGAGCACGCTCGGCGCCGCGCTCGCCGCGCGGCTCGGTGCCGACTTTCTCGAGGGCGACGAGTTCCACCCGAGCGCCAACGTCGAACGCATGGCCGCCGGCATCGCGCTCACCGATGCCGATCGGCAGGGCTGGCTCGCCGTGCTGGCTGACCGGCTGGGCGCGGCGCGGCGCGAAGGGCGCCCGGTGGTGCTGTCGTGCTCGGCGCTCAAGCGCAGCTACCGCGACGCGCTGCGTTCGCAAGCCCCCGACCTCGCGCTGCTGTACCTGGCCGGCACGCCACAGTTGCTGCAGCAGCGAATGGCCTCGCGCAAGGGCCACTACATGCCGCCGTCGCTTCTGGCCAGCCAGCTCGCCACGCTCGAACCGCCGCAGCCCGACGAGCGCGCGCTGACGCTCGGCGCTGCGCGCGAGCCGGCGGCACTGGTAAGCGACGCGCTGGCCTGGCTGCAGGGCCTGCCGCATGCGGCGTAGCGCGGTGCCTGCGGCACGCAAGGCGACCAAGCGCGCGGCGACGCTGCCTCCCGCGCCCCGTGCCGCGCGGCCCGGCACGCTCCGGAAAGCACGTGGCCACGCCGCCAGGAGCGCGCACGGCCACACCGTCGAGCGCATCGGCGAGGCGATCGTCGCCGGCCGCTATGCAGCGGGTGCCACCTTGCCGGCCGAGCCGCTGCTGTGCGAGGCGTTCGGCGTCAGCCGCACGGTGGTGCGCGAGGCGGTCAAGTCGCTTGCCGCCAAGGGCCTGCTGGTGGCCGGGCCCAAGGTCGGCACGCGCGTGTTGCCGCCCGAGAACTGGAACTGGTTCGACCCCGACGTCGTCGCCTGGCAGACCCGCGCCGGGTTGACGCGCGAGTTCCTGCGCGATCTGCAGGAGCTGCGCCGCGTGGTCGAGCCGGCCGCGGTGCGCATGGCCGCCGAGCGCGCCAGCGCCAGCGACATCGCCGCGATCGAGGCGGCCTACGCCGGCATGAAGCATGCCGTCGAACACGGCGGCGACTACGTCGCCAGCGACCTCGCGTTCCACCAGGGGCTGCTGCGTGCCGGCGGCAACCGCATGATGGTGCAGATGAGCAAGGCCCTGGGCGCGCTGCTGCGCACCAGTTTCGAGGTGTCGACCCGCTTGCTCGACGGGCCGGCGTCGTCGCTGCCGCTGCATCGCGCGGTGCTCGACGCCGTGATCGCGCGCCGGCCCGAAGCGGCCGAGCGCGCGAGTCTGAAGCTGATCGACAGCGCGCGCAACGACATCGAAGCCGTGCTGGCGTCGGGCCGCAGGCTGCCGCGCCCGCGCCGCGATGCATAGGCGGCCGGGGGGCCTGCGCGCCCCCGCCCCCCGCGCCGCCCACCCGGCGAACGCCAGGGGGCTTG
>DASURM010000195.1:0-33922 GCA_036280035.1 Burkholderiaceae bacterium
GCCTTCTCGAACTCGCTGACGAACTTCTGGTTCGCCGGGTTCGCGAAGTCCGGCGACCAGTGCGCGGTGTTGAACAGCCCCGACATCGCGGCGCCCACCGGATTGATCACGTCCTGGTCGGCCGAGAAGCCGGGCAGAACGAGCTGGATGTCCTTGCTCAAGCCGGCACCGACGAACTGCTTGATGAAGTTGATGCCCATGCCGCCGGGCAGGAAGATGTACACCGCCTGCGGCTTGGCGGCGCGGACTTCGGCCAACTCGGCCGCGTAGTCGAGCTGGCCGAGCTTGGTGTAGCTCTCGCCGATCACCTGACCTTTGAACGTGCGCTTGAAGCCGGCCAGCGAATCCTTGCCGGCCTGGTAGTTGGGCGCCAGCAGGTAGACGGTCTTGAGGTCGCGCGTGTTGGCGAACTGCCCTGCGGCCTCGTGGTACGCGTCGTTGGGCCAGCTCACGGCGAAGAACAGCGGGTTGCAGTCCTTGCCAGCCAGCGACGACGGCGCCGCGTTGGCGCTGATGTAGATGGTGTGGCTGTCGAACGCCTCGGGCAGCGCCGCCAGCATGATGTTGGAGAACACGACGCCGGTCATGAAGTCGACCTTGTCGCGCTTGATGTCCTTCTCGAACAGCTGCTTGGCGACGTCGGGCTTGAACTGGTCGTCGCTGACCAGCACCTCGGCGGGCAACCCGCCGAGCTTGCCGCCGTTGAGCTTGACCGCCAGCAGGAAGCCGTCGCGGATGTCGACGCCGAGCGCCGACGACGGCCCGGACAGCGTGCTGACGAAGCCGACCTTCACCTTGTCGGCCGCGGCGGCGCCGGCGGCCGGCAGCGAGATCGCGAGCGCGAGCGCGGCCAGCCGCAGCGCCGAAGGAAGGGTGAATGTCATAGTGAGCGTGCCTTTCTCGATGGTCGTGGTCAAACCCAGATCTGGATCACGTAGTCGAACGGCGCCTGGGCGTTGAACAGGTCGACGCGCTGCAGCGCAATTTTCAGTTGCCCATCGGCGCCGCGGCGCAGCGTGTGGCGGTAGCTGCCGCCGAAGTGGCGGATCGAATCGCGCCGCAGCTCCATCAGGTGAAAGCGCGAGCGCACGACGATCTGCTGCGCGCCCGCGGCCTCGATCGCGACGTGGCTGACGAGGTGATTGGTTTCCCACAGCGGCGCCTGCGACCACGCGTTGGGGTGCGTGACCCGGCCCTTGCGGATCTCCATCATCGGCTTGTCTTCGATGAAGATCGACGGCGAACTTTCCCACTCGGTCTGCTCGGCGCGCGCCGGCATCCAGTAGACGCCGTCGTCGGCGAACAGGTCGATCCACGCCTGCCATTGCTTGGCGTCGAGCAGTTCGGCCTGGCGGTAGAGGAACTGTTCGACCTCGCGCTGCAAGTCGGCGGCGCCGGCGGACAGCAGCGCGGGCGGCAGCTCGCCGGCCCGGTGCGGGGCGCGCGGCGAATGCGTCGGCTCGATCGCCTGTGCGCCGGTGGGGCCCCTGGCCGTGTCGCCGGCGATCACGACGTCCTGGTCGAGCAGGTGCTTCATGTCGGGCCCGGCCGACGGAATCATGTTGGCCTGGCTTTCGGGGGCCATCACACACCCTCCTTGTTGGCCCCCAAGCCGCCTTCGGCGACTGCCCCCCGAGGGGGCGTCGTCGCCTTGGGGCGGCCCGGCGGCGACTGCATGTACCGCGACCAGGCGGCGAACTGGCTGCGCATCACGACCTCGGAGGTGCCGTGGTTCGAATACGCGACGCCGTTGTCGATGCGGTCGTCGCCGTGGTTGCGGTGAAAGCTCACCCAGTCGCCGCCGTCGGACTGCAGGCCCCACTGGCCCTTGGTCCAGTTCTCGAGGTCGTCGGCGTTGATCATCGTGGCCGGCGAGTTGACCAGGTTGTAGTACCACAGACTGCGCCGGTAGATCGCCTCCGGCGCGCCCTTGAGGCGGAAGTGCCAGATCTCCGACAGCGTCTTGTCGGGCGCGATCGGGCGCAGGCAGCGCAGCTGCTGCAGCGGCGACTGCACCGACAGGTACGGGTACACCAGCACGTGGTGGATGCTGCGCGACAGGTACTCCTCGGCCTTCTGTTCGCCGTAGGCCTGCTTCAGCAGCGCCTCGTGCTCGAGCGTGTCCTTGTCCTGCGGGCGCAGCCCCATGTAGGCCTTGAGGATGCCGTGGCCCTGCGGGTAGTTGATCGTCTGCACGCTGTCCCACTGCTCGAAGCTCGACGCGAACGCCGACAGATAGTGGTAGTACAGCGGCACCGAACCCTGCTGCTCCTTGAGCCGCCGCTCGACGCGACCGGCAGCGATGCCGGTGCTCTGGTGCGTCACCGACGGGTGCAGCGCGTCGAGCTGGTTCTCCATGAAGAACTTCCAGTTCGACTGCTGGATCACGCGGTGGCACACCGGCACCACCTCGACCTCGCCCAGCGGCGAGCGGTCGCACATGTCGTCGAAGGCGACCTTCGCTTCGCCGAGGAACTCCGGCAGCGTCGGGCCCTCGGCAGCCAGGCTGGCGAACACGAAGCCGCGGTAGCTGGCCACGCGCGCCGCGCGCTTCAGATTGCAGTCGGGGTTGCTGCGGTCCATGCGCGTACCCTCGTAGCCCCTGGCCAGCGGAATCGCGCGGATCTTGCCGTCGAGGTGGTAGCTCCAGGCGTGGTAGCTGCAGACGAAGGCGGCGCCGGTGTTGCCCTGCAGGTTGCCCACCAGTTGCACGCCGCGGTGCGCGCAGCGGTTGTACAGCACGTGGATGGCGTGCTCGGCGTCGCGCACCATCATCATCGGCTGGCGTCCGATCGTCACCGCGACATAGTCGCCCGCGTTCGGCACCTGCGACTCGTGCCCGCAGTACACCCACACGCGCTCGAAGATGCGCGCCATCTCGCGATCGAAGATCTGCTGGTCGGTGTACACGCGCTTGTGCACCCGATCGGGCTCGACGCAACGCGACACGTCGAACGCGCTGTCTTGCGGCATGGCTTATTCCTTTGCTTCAGGCCGCCTGGTCGGCCGCAGGCAGTTGATCCAGATTGGCCTTCATGCGTTCCAGCGTGCCGCGCAGCTTGTCGATCGCACCGGCGGGCAGGCCCTCGACCGCCACCCGATTGAGGCGATCCACCGTCGGCCAGATGCGCTGGAACAGGCGCTCGCCGCTGGCGGTGGGTGCCAGCCGCGTCACCCGCAGATCGCTGGCGTCGGTCAGTCGCGCGAGCCAGCCCGAGCGCTCCATGCGATCGACGGTGCGCGTCAAGGTCGTGCGATCGATGGTGGTCAGGTCGGCCAGCTCGCTCATCGAGCAGCGCCGACGCGCGTGCAACGAGGCCAGCACGCGCCACTCCGGCACGCGCAAGCCGAAGCCGCGCAACTCCTGCGTGAGCCGCCGGTCGCGGCTGCCGATCACTTGCGTCAACCAGAAGAACGGATGCCGCTCGAGATCGAAGCGCGCGGGCACGGCACGGGACATACGACGACCGTAGCGCGGGTTATGTGCGTTTGCAACTGATTCGAACCCGCCCCCACTTGCCGCTGCGCGGGGGGTCGGCCGACCCCTGACCGTCAGTCGTGCTTGATCGCGATCGTCTTCAGCGTCGAGAAGCCGTACAGCGCCTCGAAGCCCTTCTCGCGCCCGTGCCCCGAGCGCTTGACGCCGCCGAACGGCAGCTCGACGCCGCCGCCGGCGCCGTAGTTGTTGACGAACACCTGGCCGCACTTGAGCGCGCGCGCCACGCGCAGCGCGCGGCCGCCGTCGCGCGTCCAGACGCCGGCCACCAGCCCGTAGTCGGTGCCATTGGCCTGGGCGATGGCGTCGGCCTCGTCGTCGAACGCGATCACCACCTGCACCGGGCCGAAGATCTCCTCCTGCGCCAGCCGGTGGTCGTTGCGCACCGGCGCCAGCAGCGTCGGCGCGACGTAGCAGCCCTCGCGCGGCAGGTCGCCGCTCAATGGCGCCTGCGCCGCCACGCGCAGGCCGCCGTCGCGTGCCGCGGCGAGGTAGCTCTGCACCAGCTCCTTCTGGCGCGCAGAGATCAGCGGGCCGACGTCGGGGTCGGCGATCGCCGGGCCGACGACGAGCTTCTGGTAGCGCTCGGCCATGCGCGCGACGACTTCGTCGAACACGCTCGCCTGCACCAGGATGCGCGACGCCGCCGAGCAGGTCTGCCCGGCGTTCTGCACGCCGGCGTTGACCAGGAACGGCAGCGCCGCGTCGAGGTCGGCGTCGGCGAACACCAGCTGCGGGCTCTTGCCGCCCAGCTCGAGCGTCACCGGCACGGTGTTCTTCGCCGCTGCCGCCTGCACCTGCTGGCCCACCGCCACCGAGCCGGTGAACGACAGGTGCGCCACGCCGTGATGGCGCGCCAGCGCGGCGCCGGCTTCCTCGCCGAGCCCCGGCACGACGTTGAGCGCGCCGGCAGGTAGCCCGCAGTCGTTCGCGATGCGCGCGAACGCCAACGCGGTGAGGCAGGCCTCTTCGGCCGGCTTGAGCACGCAGGCGTTGCCCATCGCCAGCGCCGCGCCGACCGAACGGCCGATGATCTGCATCGGGTAGTTCCACGGCACGATGTGGCCGGTGACGCCGTGCGGCTCGCGCAGCGTCAGCGCGGTGTAGCCGCTGGCGAACGGAATCGTTTCGCCCATCACCTTGTCGGCGGCGCCGCCGTAGAACTCGAGGTAGCGCGCCAGCGCGCGGGCGTCGGCCAGCCCCTGCTTGAGCGGCTTGCCGACGTCGAGCGCCTCCATGCGCGCCAGCACGTCGGCCAGCTCGCTCGTGCGCAGGCTCATGCGCTGCAGGATGCGGCCGCGTTCGGCGGCGCTCGTCTGCCCCCAGGCGCCGTCGAGCGCAGCCTGCGCCGCGTGCACCGCAGAGTCGATCTCGGCCGGGCTGCCGCGCGCGATCTGCGTCAGCTCGGAGCCGTCGGACGGGTTGATCAACGGCAGCGTGCGGCCGAACGACGCGGCCTGCCAGTGCCCGTCGATGAAGACCGAGCGGGTGTCGAAGTCGATCGATTCCATGGCCACTCCGCGCCGCGGCCTGCATGATGCGCCGGTGGGCGTCCACGGGGCGGCTGTCGCGTTGCGGCATGATAGTCCGATGCCTCGCACCGAGCGCTCCACCTCGCGCATGTCGCCACGTCGGCGCTGCAGGCCGGCGCGCTTGACATGAGCGTCTTCCTGCTCAAGCGCTTTGCCACCTTCATCGCCACGCTGGCGGTGGCGTCGGCGCTGGTGTTCGCGGTGCTCGACGTGCTGCCCGGCAACGTGGCGCAGGTGATCCTGGGCGACACCGCGACGCCGGAGTCGATCGCCGCGCTGGAGGCCAAGCTCGGGCTGAACCGCCCCGCGCTCGTGCGTTATGGCGACTGGATCGGCGGCCTGCTGCGGGGCCGCACCGCGCAGAGCGTGTCGTACGACACCCCGACTGCGACGCTGATCGCCGAGCGGCTGCAGGTTACGCTGCCGCTGGCGGCGATGGCGATGGTGTTCACCGTGCTGATCGGCATCAGCGCCGGCGTCTACGCGGCGGCCCGCCAGAACCAGGCCGGCGATGTCGGCGTGATGGCCTTGAGCCAGCTCGGCATCGCGGTGCCGAGCTTCTGGTTCGCGATCCTGCTGATCCTGCTGTTCGCGGTGAAGCTGCAATGGGTCAACGCCGGCGGCTTCCCCGGCTGGAGCGAGGCCGACGGCGGCGGCCTGTGGGCCGGCTTCAGTGCACTGTTGCTGCCGGCGGTCGCGCTGGCCGTGGTGCAGGCGGCGGTGCTGTCGCGCTGGACGCGCTCGGCGGTGCTCGAGACGCTGCGCGAGGACTACGTGCGCACCGCGCGCGCCAAGGGCCTCACGCGCCGAGCGGTGCTGTGGCAGCACGTGCTTCGCAACGCGATGATCCCGGTGCTGACGATCCTCGGGCTGCAGTTCGCCTTTCTGATCAGCGGCACCGTGGTGGTCGAGCAGGTGTTCGTGCTGCCGGGTATCGGCCGGCTGGTGTTCCAGGCCATCGCCAACCGCGACCTGGTGGTGGTGCGCGACGTCGTGCTGCTGCTGGTGGCGATGGTGGTGGTCGTCAACTTCGTGGTCGACGTGCTGTACGCGGTGGTCGACCCGCGGCTCAAGCCGAGCGACGCATGATGATCGAAGGCCACGGACGATGAGCGCGGTACTGCCCGCTGCGGCTCCCATCGGCTTCGTGGCGCGCGCGCTGCGCCATCCGAGCTTCGCGGTCGGCGGCGCGCTGACGCTGCTGCTGTTGCTCGCGGCCACGGTGTCGCTGGTGTGGTCGCCGTATCCGCCGGCCGAGATCGACATCCCCAACAAGCTGCTGGGGTCGAGCGCCGCGCACTGGTTCGGCACCGACAGCCTCGGCCGCGACACCGCCTCGCAGCTGCTGGTCGGCTCGCAGGCGACGATCGTGGTGGGCGTGTTCGCGGTGTTGATCGGTTTCTCGATCGGCACCGCGCTCGGCCTGCTGGCGTCGGCACGCCGCGGCTGGGTCGAGGAAGGCGTGATGCGCCTGTCGGACTTCACCTTCGCGTTTCCGGCGCTGCTGTCGGCGATCCTGCTCGGGGCGATCTACGGCCCCGGCCTGGTCACCGGCATCGTCGCGATCGGCATCTTCAACGTCCCGGTGTTCGCGCGCGTTACGCGCGCCGCGGGCAATGCGATCTGGGCGCGCGAGTACGTGCTGGCGGCGCGTGCGGCGGGCAAGAACCGCTGGCAGATCACCTGGCACCACGTGGTGCCGAACATCGCCAGCGTGCTGATCGTGCAGGCCACCAACCAGTTCGCCACTGCCATCATCGCCGAGGCGGCGCTGAGCTACCTGGGGCTGGGTACGCAACCGCCGATGCCGAGCTGGGGCCGCATGCTCAACGAGGCGCAGACGCAGATGTTCCAGGCGCCGATGCTCGCGGTCTACCCCGGCATGACGATCGTGCTGGCGGTGCTCGGTCTCAACCTGATGGGCGACGGCCTGCGCGATCTGCTCGATCCGAAGCTGGCGCGCAAGCGCTGATCGACGAGGCGGAGGCGGTGGCGGCCCTGGCGACGGTGGCTTCGGCACCGCAAGGGTGCGGTGGCGCCTTGCATACGCGCCTGCATCACCGCCCGCGGTGGTGCGCGCATTCGTGCACGACAGCGCCGTGTCGCACATCGAAGCGCGCACCTATCATGCGTCGCGTTGGACCGTCAGGGAGGATCAACATGAAGTCAATAGTTGGGCTCGGCCGTTTCGCGGCCACTGTCATCACGATCGCGACGCTCGGCGCGTGCGGCGGCGGCGGGGGCGACGGCGGGCCGGCGACGTTCCAGCAGGCGGCACTCGTCGACATCACCTCAGCCAGCGCGCGGGCGGTGGCTGCCCAGGGCATGGACGCCGCCGGTGCCGGCGGGTCTGGTGCGGGCTTCTTGACCGTGACCGGCGTCGAGCTGTCGGCTGCGCCGGCCGAGGCGGCATCGGCGTTCGCCGCGCTGTCCGATGCGCTGCGGTTGAGCCTGCGCCCGCGGCGGTCGGCCGCGCTGGTGGGCGTGGTCACCACCGAGACCGTGGCTTGCTCGGGGGGCGGCAGCGTCACGATCGCGGCCAACGTGGCCGACCCGAACGTGCCGACCGCGGGCGACAGCGCCAGCCTGAGCTTCGCCAACTGCGTCGAGGATGTCGGCACCATGAACGGTGGCCTGTCGTTCGGCTTCGCGCAGATCGACGCGGCGGCCAAGTATGTCGTCGCCGATGCCACCGCGAACCAGTTCACGGTCACCGTGGCGGGCGCCGGGCCGCGGCTGAACGGCGCGATCCGCCTCACGATCGACCTGCGCGACCCGGCGCTCGAAGTGGTGCGCGTCACCAGCGAGCAGTTCTCGTTCGATCGCATGCTCAACGGCAACGTGCACGCGACGCGAACCCTGCTCGGCTTCGACTACGCGTCGACCCTGACGGTGGCGTCCTTGAGTACGTCAGAGACTTTCTCGTACACGCTGTCGGGCAGCTTCCCGCGACTGGGCGAGGTGTCGATGGTGGTCGCCACCACGCAGCCGGTGGTCACCGCCGATGGCGCGCTGCACCCGACGTCGGGGGCCGCCAAGATCACCGGGCGCGACAACAAGAGCGTGTCGATCACCGTGGTCCCGACCGGGCTGCAGCTCGACGTCGACACCAATGGCGACGGCATCAACACCGACGTGCAGTTCACGGCCACGTGGGCCGAGATCGACGGCGAGCTTTGATCGGCCACGCGCGCCGCACTGCAACCGCCGCGCTCGTCGCGGCGGTTGTGT
Organism: Burkholderiaceae bacterium; assembly: GCA_036280035.1. Lineage (GTDB taxonomy): Bacteria > Pseudomonadota > Gammaproteobacteria > Burkholderiales > Burkholderiaceae_C > JAEUPI01. Next base: position 8,260 of record DASURM010000195.1, read on the forward strand.
TTCCGGCGCACGCGATCGACACCGCGGTCGACGCCAGCGTCGCGACGTACCGCTTGCGCGAACTGGCGCGCGACGGTTCGACGCTGGTGCGCGAGAGCGGCGTTGCGCCCGGCCTGCGGCTGCGGCTCGAACAGACGTTGGCCGGCGCCTGGGCCGCGCACGCCGCGCTCGGTGGCTGGGCGACGCGCGCCGATTACGCAGGCCGCACGCAATCCGGTACGCCGGCCACGAGCCACACCGACGCCCAAGCGCTGGTGGTCGAAGCTGGCCTCGCGTGGCGCCCCACCGATGGCGCGTGGCGCATCGACGGCGCGCTACAGGTGGAGCGTTTCAGGCGCCACATCGTCGGCACCGCCGGCGCTGCCGGACTCGACGAGCGGCTGACCCAGCCGCGCCTGTTGCTCGGCGCCGGCTGGAGCGATCCGGTGTGGTCGCTGGATGCGGGCCTGGTGTGGGGCCCGCGCGCACCGCTCGACGTGCGCTTCGACGAGGGGCTGTTCGACCCGGTCACGCTGCGCAGCGGCCGCGCGCGCGGTGCCACGCTGCAGGCACGGCACGCGCTCGCTGCGCGCTGGCGCATCGGCGTCGACGCCGAATGGCTCGACGTCGAGCGCAGCCTCGACGCGGCGCTGACGCGCGGCGGCATCGTCGTGGGTACGGTAGCGCAGCCGCACTGGCGGCGCGAGCGCATCGCGTTGGTATTGCAGCGCGCGCTCGATTGAGCGCGCATCTCGGGCATCATTGGGCCTGCGGCTGCGCCGCGCATCGCGTCCGCCCACCTCACACCGCCAACGGCCAGACCCTGATGAGAATCGACTTCGTATCCGACGTGGCCTGCCCGTGGTGTGCGATCGGGTTGCACTCGCTGGAGCACGCGCTGCAACGCGTGCGGCCAGACGGCATCGAGGCCGAGCTGCACTTCCAGCCGTTCGAGCTGAACCCGACGATGCCGGCCGAGGGCGCCGACACGGTGCAGTACCTGTCGGCCAAGTACGGCATCGGGCCCGAGCAGATCGCGCATAACCAGGCCGCGATCCGCCAGCGCGGTGCCGACGTGGGCTTTGCGTTCGGCCAGCGGCCGAGGGTATGGAACACCTTCGACGCGCACCGGCTGCTGCACTGGGCTGGTTTGCAGGGCAAGCAGCGCGAGCTGAAGCACGCGCTGCTGAAGGCCTACCACGGCGACGGCCGCAACGTCAGCGCGCACGACGAGCTGGTTCAGATCGCGAGCGAGGCCGGGCTCGATGCCGACGCGGCGCGCGAGGTGCTGCAAAGCGGGCGCTACGCCGACGAGGTTCGCGCCGCCGAGAGCCGTTGGCAGCAGGCCGGCATCCATTCGGTGCCTGCCATCGTCATCGACGAGCGCCATCTGATCTCGGGCGGTCAGCCGCCCGAGGTGTTCGAGCAGGCGCTGCGGCAGATCGCGCAGCAAGAGGCGTGAGGTCGGCAGGCGTTGGCCCGATGCCGCTGCTCGAAGTCGCCGACCTGCGCGTCACGCTCAACACCTCGCGCGGCCCGGCCGACGCGTTGCGCGGCGTGTCGTTCGCGATCGACCGCGGCGACACCGTCGGGTTGATCGGCGAGTCGGGCTGCGGCAAGTCGATCACCGCGCTGGCGCTGATGGGCCTGCTGCCCGAGGGCGCGCGCGTCGCCGGGTCGATCCGTCTCGATGGCAGCGAACTCGTCGGTCTGCGCGAGGCCGAGCTGTGCCGCTTGCGCGGGCGACGCATGGGCATGGTGTTCCAGGAGCCGATGACCGCGCTCAACCCGCTGCACACGGTGGGCCACCAGATCGCCGAGCCGCTGCGCGTGCACCTGGGGCTCAACCCGCGCGACGCGCGCGCGCGCGCGCTCGAGCTGCTCGAACGCGTGCGCGTGCCGCAGGCGGCGCGCCGGCTCGACGCCTATCCGCACCAGCTTTCGGGCGGGCAGCGCCAGCGCGTGGTGATCGCGATCGCGCTCGCCTGCGGGCCCGACCTGTTGATCGCCGACGAGCCGACCACCGCGCTCGACGTCACCGTGCAGCGCGAGGTGCTCGATCTGATCGGCGAGCTGGTGGCCGAGCGCGGCATGGGGCTGCTGCTGATCAGCCACAACCTCGCGCTGATGGCGCGCACCGTGCGTGCACTCATGGTGATGTACGGCGGCATCGTCGCGGAAAGCGGCCCCACCGCCAGCGTGTTCTCGCGGCTGGCGCATCCGTACACGCGCGCGCTGTTCGCGTCGCGGCCGCGCCTGGGGCTGGCGCGAGGCACGCGGTTGCCGACGATCCCCGGCCGTGTGCCGGAGCTGGCCGATCTGCCCGTGGGCTGTCCGTTCGCCGACCGCTGCGAGCGCGCCGACGACGCGTGCCGCGCCGCGCTGCCGCCGCCGCTGCCGGTCGACTCCGGGCACGTGGCGCGCTGCATCCACATGTACGGCGCGCACGAGCCCGTGCGCGAGGCGGTGCATGTTTGAAGCGCCGCTGGTGCAGATCGATCGCGTCAGCCGCCACTACCGGCTGCCGCGCGAAACCGTGTTCCGCCCGGCGCCGGTGGTGCGCGCGCTCGACGACGTGAGCTTCACGTTGCGCGCGGGTCGCAGCCTCGGCGTGGTGGGCGAATCGGGCTCGGGCAAGAGCACGCTGGCGCGGCTGGTGATGGCGCTCGAACGGCCCGACGCCGGCGCCGTGCGCTTCGCCGGACAGGATCTCGCGAATCTCGACGCGCCGGCGCTGCGCCGCGCGCGCAGCGGCTTCCAGATGGTGTTCCAGGATCCTTACGGCTCGCTCGACCCGCGCCGCACGGTGGCGCAGACGGTGGCCGAACCGCTGGCGGTGCTGCACGGTGCGGCGGGGCCGGAGCAGCGCGAGCGCGCCGCCGAGGCGCTCGACACGGTGGGCCTGCGCGCCAGCGACCTCGACAAGTACCCGCACGAATTCTCCGGCGGCCAGCGCCAGCGCATCGCGATCGCGCGCGCGCTGATCACGCGGCCGCAACTGATCGTGGCCGACGAGCCGGTGAGCGCGCTCGACGTCTCGGTGCAGGCACAGGTGCTCAACCTGATGCAGGATCTGCAGGACCGCTGGCGCGTGACCTACCTCTTCATCAGCCACGACCTGGCGGTGGTCGACCTGGTGTGCGACGAGGTGCTGGTGCTGCAGCACGGCGTGGTGGTCGAGCGCGGGCCCACGCGCGAGGTGTTCGGCGCTCCGCAGCACGAGTACACGCGCACGCTGCTGGCCGCCGCGCAACTGGCGTAGCGAATCGCTTGCGCTCGCGCCGCGCGGGGCGATACTGCGCGGGCCGACTCGCGAGGTGTCACATGGCCGAGAAGAAATGGCGCAAGCGCAGGCTGGGCGACCGCGCGCTCGCTCCCGAGACCCTGATGATGGGTTACGGCTTCGACCCGATGCTCTCCGAAGGGTCGCTGAAGCCGCCGCAGTTCCAGACCTCGACCTTCGTGTTCCCGTCGGCGCAGGCGGGCAAGGACTTCTTCGCCACCATGCAGGGCAGGCGCAAGCTTGGGCCGAACGAGGAACCCGGTCTCGTCTACTCGCGCTTCAACAACCCCAACCTCGAGGTGCTCGAAGATCGCCTCGCCTTGTGGGACGAAGCGCAGGCGAGCCTGGCCTTCGCCTCGGGCATGGCCGCGATCTCGACCTGCCTGTGGGCGTACCTGCGGCCCGGCGACGTGGTGCTGCAGAGCCAGCCGATCTACGGCGGCACCGAGACGCTGATCCACTCGATCCTGCCCGAGTTCGGCGTGCGCCAGGTCGGCTTCGAGGTCGAAGGCGGCGTGGCGGCGATGCACGCGGCGGCGCGCGAGGCCCAGGCCGCCGGCCGCGTGGCGGCGCTCTACATCGAGACCCCGGCCAACCCGACCAACGGCCTGGTCGACATCGCGCAGGCGCGGCGCCTGTCCGAGACGCTGGCCACGCAGGGCAAGCGGCCGCCGGTGATCGTCGACAACACGATGCTCGGGCCGATCTACTGCACGCCGCTGGCGCACGGGGCCGACCTGGTGGTGACCTCGCTCACCAAGTACGTCGGCGGGCACTCCGACCTCATCGGCGGCGGCGCCAGCGGTGCGCGCGAGATGCTGGCGCCGGTGCGCCGCATGCGCTCGACGCTGGGCACGATGTGCGACCCGCACACCGCCTGGCTGCTGCTGCGCTCGCTCGAGACGCTGAAGCTGCGCATGGCCGCCAGCGCAGCCGGCGCGCGGCTGGTGGCGCAGTTCCTGCGCGAGCATCCCAAGATCGACAATGTCTGGTTCCTCGACTTCCTGCCCGCCGATCACCCCGACCGCCCGCTGCACGAGCGGCAGAACCGATGCGCGGGCTCGACCTTCTCGTTCGAGGTCAAGGGCGGCGAGCGCGCCGCCTTCGCGCTACTCGACCGGCTCGAGGTGATCAAGCTCGCGGTCAGCCTGGGCGGCACCGAGACGCTGGCCTCGCATCCCGCATCGACCACGCACTCGGGCATGCCGCCCGAGCAGCTCAAGCGCTTCTCGATCACCCCCGGGCTGATCCGCATCTCGATCGGCGTCGAGGAGCCTCAGGACCTGATCGCCGATCTGCGGCAGGCGCTGGCTGCGGTGTGAGGCGACCCCTGGCCCGCCAGGGTTGGCACGCCATGCCCGTGGCGGTGAATTGGGGCACCATCATGGTCGAGCCCCATCGCTCCAGGAGACGCTGAAATGACCATGCACCGACGCGAAGCGTTGGCCTCTACGCTGGCCGTCGCCGCTGCGCTCGCCGCGCCGCAGGCGCTGGCGCAATCGAAGAAGAACACCGTCACGCTGGCGATGGTGCTCGAGCCGCCGGGGCTCGACCCGACCATCGCGCCGGCCGCCGCGATCGGCGAGATCGTGCACTACAACGTGCTCGAAGGCCTCACCAAGATCAACGTCGATGGCTCGGTGACGCCGCTGCTGGCCGAGAGCTGGAGCATGGACCCCGACGGCAAGAGCTACACCTTCAAGTTGCGCAAGGGCGTCAAGTACCAGGACGGCGAGCCGTTCGACTCGTCGGCGGTGAAGTTCAGCTTCGAGCGCGCCAAGGCGCCGAACAGCACCAACAAGGCCAAGAAGGCGGTGTTCGACAACATCAGCTCGATCAGCGCGCCCGACCCGCACACGGTGATCCTCACGCTCAACAACGCCGACGGCAACTTCCTGTTCCGCATGGGCGAGAACACTGCGGTGATCCTGCACCCCATGAGCGCCGACGGCACGGCCACCCGGCCGATCGGCACCGGCCCGTACCGCTTCGACGACTGGAAGAAGGGCACCTCGGTCACGCTCACGCAGTGGGAGGGCTTTCGCGACGCCAAGGCGATCCGCATCAAGCGCGTCACCTTCCGCTTCATCAACGACCCCGCGGCCTCGGTGGCCGCTCTGCTGGCCGGCGACGTCGACGGCATGCCGCGCTTCAACCCGCCCGAGGCCGTCAAGCAGTTCCAGGCCGACAAGCGCTTCACGGTCGAGATCGGCTCCACCGCCGGCAAGGGCATCATGACGATCAACAACAAGCGCAAGCCGTTCGACGACGTGCGCGTGCGGCGTGCGCTGGCGCACGCGATCGACCGCAAGGCGTTCATCGACGGGGTGCTCGGCGGCTTCGGCAAGCCGATCGGCAGCCACTTCGCGCCCACCGACGCCGGCTACATCGACCTCACCGGCATGTACCCGTACGACCCCGAGAAGGCCAAGGCGCTGCTGAAGGAGGCCGGCGTCGCGACGCCACTCAACGTGACGCTGACCTTGCCGCCGCCGCAGTACGCGCGCAAGGGCGGCGAGGTGGTGGCGGCGATGCTGGCCAAGGTCGGCGTGGTCGCCAAGCTCGAGAACGTCGAGTGGGCGCAGTGGCTCGGCGGCACCTTCAAGGGCAACTTCGACCTCACGATCATCAACCACGTCGAGCCGCTCGACTACATGCAGTACGCCAACCCGTCGTACTACTGGGGCTACGACAGCAAGGCGTTCCGCGACCTGGCGGCCCGCCACGCCGCGGCCACCAACCCGAAGGAGCGCGCCAAGCTGTTCGCCGACATGCAGCGGATGATCGCCACCGACTGCGTCAACGTCTTCATCTTCAACCCGTCGCAGATCGCGGTGGCGCGCAAGGGTCTGAAGGGCCTGTGGGCCAGTTCGCCGATCTTCGCCAACGACATTTCCGCGGTGTCGTGGCAATGATCGCGCCACCTGACGACGGGGATCGCTGATGGCCGAACTGCACCGGCTCGGCGCCGCCGAGCTGGCGGCGCTGTACCGCAGCGGCCAGGCGTCGCCGGTGGAGGCGGTGCGCGCGGTGGTCGCGCACATCGAGCGCTGCGAGCCGTTGCTGCACGCGCTGTACGCCTACGACCCCGACGCTGCGCTTGCATCGGCGCACGCCAGCGAGGCGCGCTGGCGCCAAGGCGTGTCGCTGTCGGCGATCGACGGCGTTCCCGGCACGTTGAAGGAGAACATCGCCACCCGGGGCACACCGGTGCCGCTGGGCACCGCGGCGTCGCTGCTGACGCCGGCTGCCGACGACGCGCCGCCGGCGGCGCGCTGGCGCGAGGCGGGCGCGGTGCTGCTGGCCAAGACCACGATGCCCGACTACGGCATGTTGTCGTCGGGCCTGTCGAGCTTCCACGCGCTGGCGCGCAACCCGTGGGATCTCACCAAGAACCCCGGCGGATCGAGCGCCGGCGCGGGCGCGGCCTCGGCCGCGGGCTACGGGCCGCTGCACGTCGGCACCGACATCGGCGGCTCGATCCGGCTGCCCGCGGGCTGGTGCGGCGTGTTCGGCTTGAAGCCGAGCCTCGGTCGCATTCCGATCAAGCCGCCTTTCGCCGGTCGTGTCGCCGGGCCGATGACGCGCACGGTCGCCGACGCGGCGCTGCTGATGGCCGAGCTGTCGAAGCCCGACTGGCGCGACGCCATGAGTCTGCCTTACCAGGCGATCGAGTGGACCGACCTGCAGCGCGACGTCAAGGGGCTGAAGCTCGGCCTGCAGATGGACGCCGGCTGGGGCCTGGCCGTCGAGCCCGAGATCCGCGATGCGGTGGCCGCCGCGGCGCGCGCGTTCGAAGGCGCGGGCGCCGTCGTCGAGCCGATGCCGGCGTTCTCGACGCGCGCGATGATCGACGGCATGGACCGCTTCTGGCGCATGCGCAGCTGGCTCGACATGCAGGTCTTGCCGACCGAGCGGCGCGACAAGGTGCTGCCGTACATCCGCGCCTGGGCCGAGGGCGGGGAGCGGCTGACCGCGGCCGAGCTATTCGACGGCTACAGCCAGATGGCGGCGCTACGCGACGCCGCGGTCGTCGCGTGCCAGCGCTACGACTTCGTGCTGTCGCCGGTGAGCCCGGTGCCGAGCTTTGCCGCCGAGTGGGCCGGCCCCACCAACGACCCGGCGCGGCCGCTCGAGCACATCGCCTTCACGCTGCCGTACAACATGAGCGAGCAGCCGGCGGCGTCGATCAACTGCGGCTACACGAGCGGCGGGCTGCCGATCGGGCTGCAGATCATCGGCCGCCGGCACGATGATCTGGGCGTGCTTCAGGTGTCGCGGGCGTACGAGCAACTGCGTCCGGCGCAAAGACCCTGGCCGCTGAACTGAAGAGCCAGGCCACGGCAGCCACGACACCCAGCGCGGCGTGCACCGCGGCGACGCCGTGCGCACCGAAGCGCTCGACGACGAGCCCGAACGCCAGCGTCAGCACCGCATAGCCGGCCGCCGCGCGCAGCGGCGACGTGCCCTGCTGGCCGCGCCGCGCAGGCGCCCACAACTGGCCGCCCCAGGCGATGCCCCACGCGGTGCCGTGCGCGAGCGCCAGGCCGAGCAGGTCGTAGGGGGCAGCCGCCCAGGCGGCGAGCGCGGCGCCCGCGGCGAGCAGCAACGCGCACAGCGCCGACAGCCGGCGTGGCGACCACGACGCGATCGTCGCCCGCAGCAGCCATGGCGGGCCGAACATCGCCGCCAGGTGCAGCAGCACCATCGCCTCGGGCGGCACCGCTTGCGCGCGGCACCATGCGGCCATCCACGGCAGCGCGGCCATCATCGGCAGCATCGCGAGGCCGGCCAGCAGCGTGGGCCATTGGACGGCGTCGCGCCACGCGCCGAGCGGCCACGCCGGCAGCGAGCAGTCGAACAGGCCGGCACGGCACCCCGGCGCGCGCGGGCGCATCATCACCCCGCGCTGCAAACCGATCAGCAGCAAGGCCACCGCGACGACGAACGCGGCGAGCCGCCAGGCGAGCGCTCCGGCATCGCCGACGTCGCCGAGCACGAGGCCGGCGGCCAGCGCGCCGAGCGCTGCGGCCGCCACCGGCGGCGCGGGCGCCGCCCGCTGCGCCAGGCGCAGGCTGCGCACCACGCCCGAGGCCAGCGCCGTCAGCACAGCCCAGCCGAGCAGCGCGACCAGCAAGGCGGCGATGCCGCCGCCGTGTACCGCCGACCACAGCGCGATCGCGGTGACGCCGGCGCTGGCGGCCACGGCCAGCGCGCGCAGCCTCGACGTCACGTGGCCGCCGGTGGCCGCGCGCGCGGTGGCGCCGAGCGCCAGCAGCCACAGCGCCACCAGCGCGAAACCGCTCGCGACGTAGGGGGCAAACACGTTGGCGAGGCTGCCGATGCCGACCCAGCCCGCCACCAGCAGGCCCCACGCGCACGCACGTGCCGCGGTCAACCGCAGCGAGGGCGCCAGGGGCTGCCCGTTCATTCGATCGACTCGCGCGCGGCCAGCGACGCCGGCCACTGCAGCGTGTGGCCGGTGAGTGCGGTGAAGCGCTCCAGATCCAGCGGCGTGTCGATGTCGAGCCGGTAGCGGCGGTTGTCGGTATCGAACCAGCGCACGCGCTCGGGGTTCGCGAGGCGCCACTTGCGGCAGGCCGCGTCGGCGTCGCCGGCGAGCCACTGCTCGCGCAGCGCGGCGTCGAAGATCACCGGGTTGCCGGGCAGCGCGTCGGCCTCGCCGTCGCGCACGCGCGGCACCACCATCGATGCGTCGCCGCGCTTCTTGAACGCGCCGATCAGCGCGACGATGTCCTGCGAGTCGATCAGCGGCTGGTCGGCCAGCGCGACGATCACCGCATCGAGCCGCGGCGACAGCGCCTGCAGGCCGATGCGCACCGACGAGGCCTGTCCCGAATCGGGGCTCGGGTTGCGCACGATCGAGATCGGAAACTGTCCGATCGCCGCTTCGACGGCATCGGCGTGGTGGCCGAGCACCACCACCACCTCGTCGACGCCGGCACCGGAAAGCGCGATGAGCTGGCGCATCACCAGCGGCACGCCGCCGAGTTCGAGCAGCGCCTTCGGCCGGCCGCCCAGGCGCGTGCCCGCGCCGGCTGCGAGCAGCACCGCGCCCACCGTGGTGCGGCTGTACAGGCCGTTGGCTTTGAGCAGGCAACCCATGGCAGCGATCCTTCCAATCTAATGCAGCGCGTCGATCACCTGGGGCAGCACCGCGCGCAGGCTCGCCAGGTCGCCCCCGGGTGCCAGCAGGTCGAGGTGCGGCAACGCGGCCTGCATGCCTTGGCTCACCGGCGCGTAGCCCGGCTGGTTCATTAGCGGGTTGAGCCACACGATACGCCGTGCGCGCCGCTTGAGCTGCGCCAGCGAGCGCGACAGCAGCTGCGGATCGCCGGTGTCGTAGCCGTCGCTCAACACGATCACCGCGGTGCGCGCGTGCACCAGCCGCGGCGCGTGCTCGCGATTGAAGCGGACGAGGCACTCGCCGATGCGCGTGCCGCCGCCGAAGCCTTGCGCGATCCAGTGCAGCCGCTCCTGCGCGCGCCACGGGTCGGGGTCGTGCAACGCCTGCGACACCGCGGTGATGCCGGTGTGGAAGATGAAGCTGTGGACGTCTGCCCAAACGGCCGCCAGCGCCCGCGCCAGCCGCAAATGGAAGAAGCTGACCAACGCCATCGAGCGGCTGACGTCGATCAGCAGCACCAGCCGCGGCTTGACGCGCCGGCGGTCGCGCCACGCCAGGTGCAGCGGCGTGCCGCCGCTGGCGACGCTGCGGCGGATCGTCGCGCGCAGGTCGAGTTGCCGGCCGGCGCGCGCGCGCTGCTGCCGCCGCAGTTCGATGGCCTTGAGCTGGCGCGCGAGGCGGCGCATCAGCGCCTCGATGTCGAGCGTGTGCTCGCGCTCGGTCAGCGTGCGGAAGTCGGCCGAGCCGAGCGCCGCCTCGCGGCTGGCGGCCAGGCGCGGCCGCGCGCCGTCGTCGCGCCCTTCGGAGTCTTCGCCGTGTCCGCGACCGCCGGGTTGGGCGCCACTCGGTGCGTGCTCCGCCTCATGCCGCTCGGGTCGCTGCCAGCGGTTGGGCTGGCCGAACCAGGCGTCGAACAGCCCGGGAAAGCGCCGCCACTCGTCGGCGCGGCCGCACAGCAGCGCCTGCAGCGACAGCCGCAGCACCTGCGGGTCGAGCACCCCGACGCGCTCGGCCGTGCGCAGCACCTGCACCGCATCGCCGCCGCCGGCAGCGAAGCCGTTGGCGCGCAGGAAGCTCGGGAAGCCGGCGAGTCGCTCGGCCGCGCGCGCCTCCAGAGGCCTCGCGATGTGGCTCGCCATGTAGCCCCCGCGCTCAACAGGCGGCGGCCAGGCGCGCGACCACCTCGCGCGGAAACGCGGCGCGGTCGTCGCGCGTCTTGACCAGCGCGCTCAGCGTGTCGAGGATGCGTTCGGCGCCGTTGGCGTCGATGGTCGAGATGCCGAGCCGCAGCAGCGCCGCGGTCCAGTCGAGCGTCTCGGCGATGCCGGGGCGCTTCTGCAGCTCCATGCGGCGCACGCCCTGCACGAAGGCGACGACCTGCTGTGCCAGCGCGAGCGCGACTTCGGGCGCCTTCTTGCGCACGATCGCCAGCTCCTTGTCGTAGTCGGGGTAGTCGATGTACTGGTAGAGGCAGCGCCGCCGCAGCGCGTCGGACAGCTCGCGCGTACCGTTGGAGGTGATCACCACCCAGGGGCGCTGCGTCGCGTGCACCGTGCCCAGCTCGGGGATCGAGAGCTGGAAGTCCGACAGCAGCTCGAGCAGGTAGGCCTCGAACGCCTCGTCGGCGCGGTCGATCTCGTCGATCAGCAGCACCGGCGCAGCGTCGCAGGTGATGGCTTCGAGCAGCGGGCGCTTCAGCAGGTAGCGCTCGGAGAAGATGTCCTGCTCCTTCTGCTGCAGGCCGCGCTCGTCGCGCTCGAGCAGCTTGATCGCCAGCAGCTGGCGCTGGTAGTTCCACTCGTACATCGCCGCGTGCGCGTCGAGCCCCTCGTAGCACTGCAGCCGGATCAGCCGCGTCTGGCGGATCTGCGCCAGCACCTTGGCGACCTCGGTCTTGCCGACGCCGGCGTCGCCTTCGAGCAGCAGCGGGCGCTGCAGATCCTGCATCAGCAGCAGCGCGGCGGCCAGCGCGGGCTCGGCGATGTAGCCGGCGCGCGCCAACTCCTGCTGCAGCGCGGCCAGTTCGATCGCCCGCGACGATGTCATGAGTGCTTGGCCGAGAACAGCGAGCGGAACCAGCCCTTGATCACCGCCCACATCAGCGCCAGCCCGTTGAGCGGCTTCGGTTCGCCCAATGCGGCCGCTGCCGCGGGGGCTGCCCCCGGTGATGCTTGCGCCTGCATCGCCTGCACCTTGGTCGCGAAGTTGGCGGCGAACTGGCCGAGGATCTGGTCGGACACCGGACCCATCACGCGGCCGCCGAAGGTGGCGGCCTTGCCGCTCATGCTGACCTCGCTGGTGCCCACCAGGTTGCAGCTCGCCGCGTCGACCGCCTCGACCCGCGCGGTCAGGTCCATCGACGCCGCCGAGCCGCCGGTGGTGTCGGTGCCCTTGGCGAACAGGTGCAGGCTGCGCGCCGCGGCATCGATGCCTCTGACCTCGATCTCGCCGCGGAACGACAGGCTCGCCGGCCCGAGCTTGACCGACACCGTGCCCTTGTAGTGTTGCGCGTCGACGCGCTCGGTGATCTTGGCCCCGGGCATGCACGAGGCGACGCCTTCGATGTCCTGCAGCAGCGCCCACCCGGTGTCGGCCGACGCCGGCATCGGGTAGGACTTCTCGAGTTGAACCTTCATCGTGGGTTACGCCACCTGGCCGGCGCGCTGGTTGACACCCAGCTCGCTGAGCTTCTGCCAGACGCGATAGGCGTTGTGCGGCATGTCCATGTGCGTGACCCCCAGGTGCGCGAAGGCATCGATCACCGCGTTGCTGAAGCAGGGAATGCCGCCGACGTGCGGCGACTCGGCGACGCCCTTGGCACCCAGCGGATGGTGCGGGCACGGCGTCACCGTGTGGTCGGTTTCCCAGTGCGGCGTCTCCATCGACGTCGGCACGAAGTAGTCGACCAGGCTGTTGCCGAGGTGGTTGCCGTGCTCGTCGAACGGGAGCTGCTGGCCCATCGCGACCGCGAACGCCTCGGTCAGCCCGCCGTGGATCTGGCCTTCGATAACCATCGGGTTGATGCGGGTGCCGCAATCGTCGAGCGCGTAGAAGCGGCGCACCAAGATCCCGCCGGTGAAGCGGTCGACGTCGACCACGCACAGGTAGGCGCCGAACGGGAAGGTCAGGTTCGGCGGGTCGTAGTACGCCACCGCGTTCAGCCCCTGCTCCATCCCCGGCGGCAGGTTGCCGGTGTGCGACACGAGGCAGATCTCCTTCATGGTCTTGGCTTGCGACGGGTTGCCCTTGACCTTGAAGCGGTCGATCTCCCACTCGAGGTCGCCCTCGCCCACCTCGAGCAGGTGGGCGGCGATCTGCTTGGCCTTGTCGCGGATCTTGCGCGCGGCCACCGCGGTGGCCGCACCGGACACCGGCGTCGAGCGCGAGCCCCAGGTGCCCGCGCCGTACGGCGCCTTGTCGGTATCGCCCTCCTCGATCACGATGTCGGAGGCCGGCAAGCCGAGTTCGGTGGCGATGATCTGCGCATAGGTGGTGGTGTGGCCCTGGCCCTGCGTCATGGTGCCCAGGCGCGCGATCACCGCGCCGGTGGGGTGGACGCGGATCTCGCACGAATCGAACAGCCCGATGCCGAGGATGTCGCACACCTTGGTCGGGCCGGCGCCGACGATCTCGGTGAAGGTCGAGATGCCGATGCCCATCAGCGTCGGGCAGGCGGGGTCGGCGCGCTTGGCCGCCTGCTCGCGGCGCAACCCTTCGTAGTCGACCGCCTTCAGCACCTTGTCGAGCGCGACGTGGTAGTTGCCGGAGTCGAGCGTCCAGCCGAAGCCGGTGGTGTATGGAAACGCTTCGGCCGGCACGAAGTTGCGGCGCCGGATCTCGGCCTTGTCGACGCCGACCTTCTGCGCCAGCACGTCGATCATGCGCTCGATCAGGTAGATCGCCTCGGTCACCCGCAGCGAGCAGCGGTACGCCACGCCGCCCGGTGCCTTGTTGGTGAACACCGCGTCGACCCGGGCGTAGGTGTTGGGGATCGCGTAGCTGCCGGTGCAGATCGAGAACAGCCCCGCCGGCAGCTTGGTGGCCGACACGTGCGAGTTGAACGCGCCGTGGTCGGCCAGCGCATGGAAGCGCAGGCCCTTGATGCGGCCGTCCTTGTCGGCGGCCAGCTCGCCGGTGCAGTGGTAGTCGCGCGCGAAGCCGGTGGTCGAGATGTTGTCGATGCGCGATTCGATCCACTTGACCGGCACGCCGGTGACGATCGACGCCACCGTGGCCACCACGTAGCCGGGGTAGATCGGCACCTTGTTGCCGAAGCCGCCGCCGATGTCGCCGCCGACGACGCGGATCTTGCTCTCGGCGATGCCCGACAGCATCGCCAGCACGGTGCGGAACAGATGCGGGATCTGCGTCGTCACGTGCAGCGTGAGGTTGCCGGTGGCCTTGTTGAACGACGCCACGCAGCCGCAGGTTTCGAGCGGGCACGGGTGCACGCGCGGGTTCAGGATCTCCTCGCGCACCGTGACCGCGGCGCTCTTGAACGCCGCGTCGGCTGCCGCTTTGTCGCCGGCCTCCCAGGTGAAGATGTGGTTCGGGTGCGTGCGCGGGCCGTGCGTGAGGTCTTTCTTGTCGACGATGTCCTCGCGCAGGATCGGCGCGTCGGGCAGCAGCGCCTTCTTCGGGTCGACGATCGCCGGCAGCTCCTCGTAGTCGACCTCGACCAGCGCCGCGCCGTCGTAGGCGGCGTAGCGATCGCTGGCCAGCACCATCGCCACCTCCTGCAGCTGGAAGTGCACCTTCTGGTCGGCCAGCACGGCCTGCACGTCGCCGCCCACCGTCGGCATCCAGTGCAGCTTCACCGGTTTCAGGTCGTCGGCGGTCAGCACGGCGACGACGCCGGGGCAGGCCAGCGCCTTGCTCTTGTCGATGCCCTTGATGCGCGCGTGCGCATACGGGCTGCGCACGATGGCGCCGAACAGCATGCCCGGCAGCTTGATGTCGTCGATGTAGGTGCCCTGGCCGCGGATGAAGCGCGCGTCTTCCTTGCGCGCCAGCGAGGTGCCGATGCCCTGCAGCCTGTCTTCGCGTTCTTTGAGGTCTGACATGTCGCCCATGCGTGTCTCCGATCTGCGCTCGTTGAGATCAGGCGGCTTGTGTGGCCGCGAGCTTCTTGGCGGCCGACTGCACCGCCTTGACGATGTTCTGGTAGCCGGTGCAGCGGCACAGGTTGCCGGCCAGCCCGTAGCGTATCTCGGCCTCGCTCGGGTCGGGGTTCTCCTGCAGCAGCCGATAGGCGCGGGTGATCATGCCGGGCGTGCAGTAGCCGCACTGCAGACCGTGCTCCTCGTGGAACGCCTGCTGCACGGCGTGCAGCACGCCGCCGCGCTCGAGGCCCTCGACGGTGAGCACGTCGGCGCCGTCGCACTGCACCGCCAGCATCGTGCAGGCCTTGACCGACATGCCGCCGATGTCGACCGTGCAGGCGCCGCAGTGCGAGGTCTCGCAGCCGATGTGCGGGCCGGTGTGCGCGAGGCGTTCGCGCAGCGTGTGGATCAGCAGCTCGCGCGCCTCGACCTCGACCGCGACCAGCTTGCCGTTGAGCTTGAAAGAAACCGTGTGCGTGTTGGCCATCGTGTTCTCCATCGCGGGCTCAGGGCTTGGCGCGCGCATGCGCGGCCTGCAGCGCGCGGCGAGTCATCTCGCCGGCCATCGCGGTCTTGTAGTCGGGGCTGCCGCGCGGGCAGGCGGTCGGCGAGCACGCCGCCATCGCCTGCCGTGCCGCCTCGTTCAGGGTCGCGTCGTCGAGCCTCTTGCCGAGCAGCGACTGCTCGGCCTGGCGCGCCTTGATCGGCATCGGCGCGGCGTTGGTCAGCGCGATCGATGCCTTGGCCACCGCGTTGCCCTTCATCTGCAGCAGCACCGCCGCCGCCGCGGTGGCGAAATCACCCGTCTTGCGCTTGAACTTGGCATACGACCAGCCGCTGCCGGGCGCCGGAAGCGGGATGCGGATCTGCGTCAGGATCTCGTCGGCCTGCATCTGCGTCGCATACAGCCCGACGAAGAAGCCGTCGGCCTTGACCACGCGCTCGCCCTTCGGGCCGGTGAGCACGAACGACGCCTCCAGCGCCAGCATCAGCGCCGGGTGGTCGTTGGCTGGGTCGCCGTGGCAGATGTCGCCGCCGATCGTGCCGCGGTAGCGCACTTGCGGGTCGGCGATGGCGCCGGCGCCTTCGGCCAGCAGCGGCAGCTTGTCGGCCACCAGCTTCGAGTTGAGCAGCTCGTGCTCGGTGGTCATCGCGCCGATGCGCACCTCGCCACCGGACTCGCCGATGCCCTTCAGGTCGGCGATGCGGCCCAGGTCGATCAGCGCGCCGGGCTGCGCGAAGCGCAGCTTCATCATCGGCAGCAGGCTGTGGCCGCCGGCCAGCAGCTTGGCGTCGGGGCCGAGCGAACCGAGCAGCTTCACCGCGTCGGCAACCGAGCGCGGCGCGTGATAGTCGAAACCAGCGGGAATCATGGTGTGTCTCCAGTCCGTCCGGGTGCGCCCGGCTCGTTGTGCTTGCGGCCGTCAACGGTAGCGAACCCCGGCGCGAAGCCGGGCCTGTCGTGCACGAAAAGGGCCGCGGCGGCCACGAAGCCCGCTGCCGCCCGCACGAGCGGCGTGCAGGCTCAGCGATCGGCCGTCGCTTCGGCGATCCCGAGCCGCTCGAGCAAGCGCGGCACGCTGGTACGCGCCACCGGCAGGTTGCGCTCGTCGCCCTGCAGCTTGAGCATCACCTTGCCGTCGTCGCGAACGATCTGCTCGGCATGGTCGAGGTTGGCCACGTAGCTGCGGTGGATGCGCATGAACGAGCCGCTGTCGAGCCGGGCTTCGAGGTCGCCGATCGTCAGGTTGCAGAAGCTCGCGCCCTGCGCGGTGTGCACCCAGGTGTAGTGTCCCTCGGCACGCACGTAGCGCACGCTCGCAGCGTCGACCAGCACGATGCGGTTGCCCGCCACGGTCGGGATCTTGAGCAGCTGGCGTTTGCTGTCGGGGCGCAGCGCCCCGGGCTCCTCGCGGATCACCGCATCGGTGATGTCGTAGAACACCAGCGTATAGCCCGACGTGTCACCGCGCAGGTCGGACATCTTGGCCACCTTGATCAGCAGCACCCGCTCGGGGATGTTGATGATCATCGTCATCGGCGGCGGGTTGCTGACCGGGCACTCGGCCTGGTCGATCAGGAACCTCACCTTCGATTGCGACCGCTCGGGGTGGAACGACAGCACCATCTTCTCGAACGGCTGCTTGTCGTGCACCGGCAGCACGCGGCGCGCCAGGCCGTTCATCGCCACCACCTTGAGGTCGCGGTCGAGCTGAACCAGCCCGACGTCGCTGCGTTCGAGCAGGTACAGCGGGCTGCCGGCGCTCACGCGCGCATCCACGATCTGCCTCCCAGGTTGCTGCCGAGCCGTATTGAAGCACCAACCCGGGTTGCGCGCATCGGGCCGCACCCGGCGCGCAGGCGCTGGGGGCTGCGCCGCCGGCGGGCTCAGGTGCGGGCGACCGCGTTAGAGTGCGCTCATGGCCCTGAAAGACGCGCGCGGCAACCTGCTCGGCACCGACTCGGCGGCCGCGCGCGATGCCGCCGAGTCGGCGCTGTGGCGGATGATGTCGTTCTACGACCCGCCGCTGGCCGACCTCGAGCGTGCGATCGAGTTGGATCCGCACTGGCCGCTGCCGCACGTGATGAAGGCGGGCTTCCTGCTGAGCCTGACCGAGCCGTCGCTGCGCGCCGACGCACGCAGCGAACTCGATCGAGCGCAGCTGCTATTGGCCGCTGCGCCGGCGCGCGAGCGCACGCACTGGGAGGCGACGCAACGCGTGCTCGACGGCCGTTGGCACGATGCCTGCGCGCTGTGGGACGAGTGGCTGCTCGACCATCCGCGCGACGCGCTGGCGCTGCAGTGGGCGCACCTGTGGGACTTCTACCGCGGCGACGCCGCCAACCTGCGCGCGCGGCCGGCGCGCGCGCTGCCCGAGTGGGAGGCCGCCGACCCGCTGTACGCGCACGTGCTCGCGCTGCACGCGTTCGGCCTCGAGGAGTGCAACCTGCAGCAGCAGGCCGAGGAGGCCGGCCGCCGCGCGCTGGCGCTCGACGCGCGCTCGCCGTGGGCGATCCACGCGGTGGCGCACGTGATGGAGATGCAGGGCCGCTTCGACGACGGCGCCGCCTGGCTGCGCCACCACCAGGGGGCATGGGTCGAGGGCAACGGCTACGCCTGCCACCTGTGGTGGCACCTCGCGCTGTTTCGCCTCGAAGGCCTCGACGACACCGGCGTGCTGCGCCTGGTCGACGCGCACCTCGCGGGCGACGCGCTGCAGGTGACGCTGCAGCGCGTCGACGCGGCGTCGATGCTGTGGCGGCTGCACCTGCTGGGCGCCGACGTGCGCCAGCGCTGCGCCGCGCTGGTGGCGCAGTGGGATCTCGCCGACGACAGCGCAGGCTACTACGCGTTCAACGACGTGCACGCCCTGCTGGCGATGCTGGCCGCCGACGACGGCGCGCGCGCCGAGCACTGGGTGGCGCGCTGCGCCGAGCGTGCGCTGGCGGCCGACGATGCGCCGCGCGCCAACCACGCGATGGCGCGCGAGGTCGGGGCGCCGCTGATGCGCGCGCTGCTGGCGCTGGCGCGCGGCGAGCCGGGCAGCGCCGCGCAGGCGCTGTACGCGGTGCGCGGCAAGGCGCAGCGCTTCGGCGGCAGCCACGCCCAGCGCGACCTGATCGACCAGACGCTGCTGGCCGCCGCCGCGGCCGACCCGGGCTCGCGCGCGCTCGGCCGCGCCGTGCTGAACGAGCGGCGCAGCGCACGCCCTGTCAGCGCGCTGACGCGCCACTGGGGCGAGCGGATCGGTGTGGCGATGCCATGAGCCCCCGCCCGGCCGCCCCGAAGGGGGCGAATCCCGCTCGGCGGGAAGCGGCCGAAGGCCGCAAGGGTGCGCCAGTGAGTCCGGACGCCGCGGGCAAGAAGCCCAACCCGCTGAAGCTGCTCGACGACCACATCGGCGAGCACCTGCGCGCGGCCGAAGCGTCCGGAGAACTGAGCAGCGCGCCGAGCTACGGCCGCCCGCTGCGGTTCAACGACGGCTACGACGACACGCCGGCCGAGTTGCGCATGGCGATGAAGATCTTGCACGACGCCGGTGTGGTGCCGCCCGAGGTCGAGCTGCTGCACCAGTTGGCGACGCTGCGCCGCGACGCCGCTGTGGCGACCGATGCCGACCAAGCGCGCCGCCTGCGCCAACAGGCGAGCGAGCTCGAGCAATGGATCGCGCTGCGGCTCGAGCGCCTGAAGGGCGGCGCGCTGTAGCGCTGGCGCGCTACACCCACGGCTGCGCCAGCCCCTCGTCGGCCAGCACGCGCTGCACCGCAGGGCGCGCCAGCATGCGCTGCAGGTAGGCCCCGAGCTGCGGCCAATCGCGTGCCGGCTTGGCCGCTTGCCCCTTGAAGCCGCGCGTCCAGCGGCACAGCACGAACGCATATGGGTCGAGCGCGCTGTAGTCGGCGCCCAGCAGCCACGGTTGCCCGTGCGATGCCAGCTGGGCTTCGAGTTGGGACAGCAGCCCGCCGACGCGCGCCTGCGCATGCTCGCGCACCTGCTGCGCGCCGGTGTCGTTGCCGTCGTCGACCCAGCGCTCGGGGTAGAAGTACGCGATCAGTGTCGTCTGCAGCGAGTTGCTCATCCACACCAGCCACTTGTAGAAGTGCGCGCGCTGCGGCGTGCCCAGTGCCGGCGCCAGGCGGGCCTTCGGGTTCGTGTCGACCAGGTGCAGGCAGATCGCTGCGGTCTCGTAGAGCACCAGCGGCCCGTCTTCGAGCACCGGAATCAAGCCGTTGGGGTTGAGCTTCAGGTACGCCGGCGACTTGTGCGCGCCCTGCGTTCGATTGACCAGCTTCAGCTCGAACGGCAGCTTCAGCTCGCGCAGCAGGAGGTGCGCGATCATGCTCGCGTTGCCGGGGTAGTAATGAAGCGCGAGCATGCGGGTTCTGGGGCAGTGGGCGACAGGCGCGAGCTTACTGCCCCGGCCTCGGCCCCGCCCCGATGGCCGCCGCCGGTGGGCTGCTCTTATCTATATCACGCAGCCGGCTTCGACCTTGGTCACCGTGGCGGAGGCCACCGGCGCCGGGATGCGGTAGCCGTAGCGCACCGCGGTCAGCTCGGCCAGGATGCCGATCGCGATCTCCGGCGGCGTGCGCGCGCCGTTCTTCAGCCCCACCGGGCCGTGCAGCCGCTCGAATTCGGTCGCCTTCATGCCGAAGTGTTCGATCAGCCGCTGCTGGCGCTTGGCCTGGTTGGCCCGCGAGCCGATCGCGCCGACGTAGAACGCGGGGCTGCGCAGCGCCTCGAGCAGCGCCAGGTCGTCGAGCTTGGGGTCGTGGGTCAGCGCGATGATCGCGGTGTGGCCGTCGATCTCGAGCCGATTCAACAGATCGTCGGGCATCTCGCGCGACAGCGTCGCTCCCTCGACCGTGAAGCCCGCCGCGTACTCCTCGCGCGGGTCGCAGACGATCACCTCGTAGTCGAGCGCCTGCGCCATCTGCACCAGGTATTGCGTCATCTGGCCGGCGCCGATCAACACCAGGCGCCAGCGCGGGCCGTGATGGGTGGTGAGCGTGGTCTCGGTCAGCCGCAGTTCGTCGGTGTCGCCCGCCGGCTCGAGCACCACCTCGCCGCTGGCGATCGTCAGCACCCGGCGCACCCGCTCGCCGCGGGCCAGCCGCTCGAGCAACTCGCTGATGCGGGTGCGCGCGAGCACCGGCTCGAGCACCAGCTCGATCAGGCCGCCGCACGGCAACCCGAAGCGCTGCGCGGCGTCGGCGTCGATGCCGTAGCGCACGACCTTGGGCACGCCCGTGGCCAGCACCCCTTCGCGTGCCTTGTCGATCAGGTCGTCCTCGATGCAGCCGCCAGAAACCGATCCCGCCACCATGCCGTCGTCGCGGATCGCCACCACCGAGCCCGGCGGGCGCGGGGCCGAGCCCCAGGTGCGGGTGATCGTGCCGAGCACGACGCGGCGCCCGTCGTTGCACCACTGCGCCACCTGGCGCAGCACTTGAAGGTCGACGTTGTCCATGCGGGTCTCCTTAGGGCCCCGGCCCCTCCTTGGTGAGGATTGTCCTCCGCCGCGCCGCGTCGTGCGACCGCGCGCGGCCAATTCCCGCTCGGCTTGTGGCCGATGTGGCGCGCTGGAGCAGCCGCGCCGGGCGGCCGCGGGTCGACCGCCAAACCTTCAGGGTTAACGAGTCCGTGCATGGCGGCGAGCCGCGACCTAAGATGCCCCGACGCGGCGCGCCGCCCATCGGCGGCACGGTGCCGCTTCCCGTCCCAATCCCTCAGGAGACACCATGGGCATCCAACTCACGCTCAAGGTCAACGGAGCGTCGGTCACCCGCGAGGTCGCGCCCCAGACCTTGCTGGCGGGCTTCCTGCGCGAGTCGCTGCGCCTGACCGGCACGCACATCGGCTGCGACACCTCGCAATGCGGCGCCTGCACGGTGCTGCTCGACGGCCGCGCGGTCAAGGCCTGCTCGATGCTGGCGTTGCAGGCGGCCGGCAGCGAGGTCACCACCATCGAAGGCCTGGCCGCGGCAGACGGCACGCTGCACCCGATGCAGGCGGCGTTCCGCGCCAGCCACGGCCTGCAGTGCGGCTTCTGCACCCCGGGCATGGTGATGAGCGCGGTCGACCTGGTCAAGAACCACGCCTGCTCCACCGAGGAGCAGATCCGCGCCGGGCTCGACGGCAACCTGTGCCGCTGCACCGGCTACCACAACATCGTCAAGGCCGTGGCGCAAGGCGCCGCGGCCATGAAGTGAAGGAGGCGCGACCATGAATGCACCGCAAGCGCCGTTTATCGGCCGCAGCGTCGAGCGCCGCGAGGACGCCCGCTTCCTGACCGGCAAGGGCCAGTACACCGACGACATCACGCTGCCCGGGCAGACCTACGCGGCCTTCCTGCGCAGCCCGCACGCGCACGCGCGCATCAAGAAGCTCGACACCGCCGCCGCCGCCAAGGCGCCCGGCGTGCTCGGCATCTTCACTGGCGAGCACTTCAAGCAGGTGGGCGGCCTGCCGTGCGGCTGGCTGATCAACAACCTCGACGGCACGCCGATGAAAGAGCCGCGCCATCCGGTGCTGGCCGACGGCAAGGTGCGCTACGTCGGTGACCGCGTCGCGCTGGTGGTGGCCGAGACGCGCGCGCAGGCCCAGGCCGCGGCGGCGCTGATCGACGTCGACTACGAAGAGCTGCCCTCGGTGGTCGACGCCGCCAAGGCCGCCAAGGCGGCGGCGCTGGTGCACGACGACGCGCCCGAGAACCGCTGCTACCACTGGGGCATCGGCGAGAAGGATGCCGTCGAGGCGGCGCTGAAAAGCGCCGCGCACGTCACCACGCTGACCTTCCGCAACAACCGGCTGATCCCCAACGCGATCGAGCCGCGTGCGGCCAACGCCAGCTACGACGCGGCGGCCGACAGCTACACGCTGTACGTGGCCAACCAGAACCCGCACGTCGAGCGGCTGCTGATGTGCGCCTTCGTGCTCGGCATCCCCGAGCACAAGATGCGCGTGGTGGCGCCCGATGTCGGCGGCGGCTTCGGCTCGAAGATCTTCCTCTACGGCGAGGAGACCGCGCTGGTGTTCGCCAGCAAGCAGATCAAGCGGCCGATCAAGTGGACGGCGTCGCGCTCCGAGTCGTTCCAGTCTGACGCGCACGGTCGCGACCACATCACCACCGCCAAGCTCGGCCTCGACAAGGACGGCAAGTTCCTGGCGCTGCAGGTCGACACCACGGCCAACCTCGGCGCGTA
Source organism: Burkholderiaceae bacterium (assembly GCA_036280035.1). GTDB lineage: Bacteria > Pseudomonadota > Gammaproteobacteria > Burkholderiales > Burkholderiaceae_C > JAEUPI01. The sequence continues at coordinate 30,479 of DASURM010000195.1, forward strand.
CCTGTCGACCTTCGCCTCGGCGGTGCCGACCATCCTCTACGGCACGCTGCTGGCCGGGCAGTACAAGACGCCGAAGATCCGGGTCGAGGTGACCGCGATGTTCACCAACACGTCGCCGGTCGACGCCTACCGCGGCGCCGGACGGCCCGAGGCCTCGTACCTGATCGAGCGCATGGTCGAGACCGCGGCCACCGAGATGCGCATCGACCCGGCCGAGCTGCGGCGTCGCAACTTCATCACCGAGTTCCCGTATGCGACGCCGGTCGGCCTCACCTACGACACCGGCGACTACAACGCCACGCTGAGCAAGGCGATCGAGCTGGCCGACGTCGCCGGTTTCGCCAAGCGCAAGGCTGCCAGCGAAGCCAAGGGCCTGAAGCGCGGCATCGGCTACTCGGCGTACATCGAGGCCTGCGGCATCGCGCCGTCGAGCGTGGCCGGCGCGCTCGGCGCGCGCGCCGGCTTGTTCGAGGCCGGCGAGGTGCGCGTGCACCCGACCGGCAAGGTGACGATCTTCACCGGCAGCCACAGCCACGGCCAGGGCCACGAGACCACGTTCGCGCAGGTGGTGGCCGACAAGCTCGGCATCCCGATGGACGACGTCAGCATCGAGCACGGCGACACCGGCAAGATCCTGTTCGGCATGGGCACCTACGGCAGCCGTTCGCTCGCCGTCGGCGGCACCGCGATCGTCAAGGCGACCGACAAGATCATCGCCAAGGGCAAGAAGATCGCCGCGCACCTGATGGAGGCGGCCGACACCGACGTCGTCTTCGAAGGCGGCGTGTTCAGGGTGGCCGGTACCGACAAGAGCGTGCCGTTCGCTGCGGTGTCGCTGACGGCCTACGTGCCGCACAACTTCCCGCACGACAAGCTCGAGCCGGGCTTGAACGAGAACGCGTTCTACGACCCGAGCAACTTCACCTACCCGGCAGGCACCTACATCTGCGAGGTCGAGATCGATCCGGCCACCGGCGTGGTGAGAATCGACCGCGTCACCGCGTGCGACGACTTCGGCAACGTCATCAACCCGATGATCGTCGAGGGCCAGGTGCACGGCGGGCTGGCGCAGGGCTTCGGTCAGGCGCTGCTCGAACACGGCGTGTACGACGACGCCAGCGGCCAGTTGCTGGCCGGCAGCTACATGGACTACGCGATGCCGCGCGCCGACGATTTCCCGTCGTTCACCGTGCAGACGGTCAAGGGCACGCCGTGCACCCACAACCCGCTGGGCGTCAAGGGCTGCGGCGAGGCCGGCGCGATCGGCTCGCCACCGGCGCTGATCAACGCGATCTGCAATGCGCTGGGCGTCAAGGACATGCCGATGCCGGCATCGCCGTACAACGTGTGGAAGACCGTGCAGGCCGCGGCCCGCTGAACATGAAACCCCCACGCTCGCTTGACTCGCTGCCCCCCGAGGGGGCTTGCGCGCCCTCCGGGCGGCCGAGCGGGCGCTGAACAGGAGCAAACCACATGCAAGCTTTCAACTACTCGAAGCCGGCGTCGCTGGCCGAGGCCGCGCGCGCGGCCGGTGGCGCCGACGCCAAGCTGCTGGCCGGCGGGCAGTCGCTGCTGGCGGCGATGAAGATCGGCATGGCCGCCCCCGCGGCGCTGGTCGATCTGGCCGGCCTGGCCGACCTCAAGGGGATCAGCGTCTCGGGCGGCGTCGTCAAGATCGGCGCCATGACCACGCACGCCGCGGTGGCGGCAAGCAAGGAGGTGGCGCAGGCGATCCCCGCGCTGAGCGCATTGGCCAGCGGCATCGGCGACCGCCAGGTGCGCAACCGCGGCACCATCGGTGGCAGCCTGGCCAACAACGACCCGGCCGCCGACTACCCCGCCGCGGCGCTCGCGCTGGGCGCCACCATCCACACCGACAAGCGCACCATCGCCGCCGACGATTACTTCAAGGGCCTTTACACCACCGCGCTCAACGATGGCGAGATCATCACTGCGGTGAGCTTCCCGGTGCCCGAGAAGGCGGGCTGGCAGAAGTTCAACCAGCCGGCGTCGCGCTTCGCGCTGGTGGGCGTGTTCGTCGCCAAGGGCAAGGGCGGCGTGCGCGTGGCGGTCACCGGTGCCGGCAGCGGCGGCGTGTTCCGCGCCACCGCGCTCGAGCAGAAGCTCGCGGCCAACTGGTCGGGTGCCGCCTGCGACGGCGTGAAGATCGACCCCAAGGGCCTGAACGGCGACCTGCACGGTTCGGCCGAATACCGCGCCGCACTGATACCGGTGTTGACCAAGAGGGCGGTCGGCTGAGGGGGGCGATCCGCCTGTGACACACTGGGGACGCCGCGGCAACGCGGCGTCTTCGCTTCGGCCTTGCCTCGATGAACCAAGCCCTCCCCGCCAGCATCGACGAGCTGCAGCAGCGCCTACTGGCGCTCGACTACGTCGCCGACCGCCAGCTCGCCACCGCGGTGTTCCTGGCGCTGAAGCTGCAGCGGCCGCTGTTTCTCGAAGGCGAGCCCGGCACCGGCAAGACCGAGATCGCGCGCACGCTGAGCAACATGCTCGGCCGCGAGCTGATCCGCCTGCAGTGCTACGAAGGGCTCGACCTCGCCGGCGCGGCGTACGAGTGGAACTACGGCCGCCAGATGCTCGAGATCCGGCTCGCCGAGGGCACCGGGGCCGACCGCACGCGCCTCGCCGACGAGCTGTTCTCGCGCAAGTTCCTGATCCAGCGTGCGCTGCTGCAGGCGATCGACCCCGAGCGCAGCGTGCCGCCGGTACTGCTGATCGACGAGTTGGATCGCGCCGACGAGCCGTTCGAGGCCTTTCTGCTCGAGGTGCTGTCGGAGTTCCAGATCACGATCCCCGAGCTGGGCACCGTCAAGGCCAGGACGCCGCCGATCGTCGTGCTGACGTCCAACCGCACGCGCGAGATCCACGACGCGGTGAAGCGCCGCTGCCTCTACCACTGGGTGGCGTTCCCCGACGCGGCGCGCGAGCTGCTGGTGCTGCAGCGGCGCGTGCCCGGCGTGGCGCAACAACTGGCGCAGCAGATCGTTGCCTTCGTGCAGCGGCTGCGCCAGGTGGAGCTGTACAAGCAGCCGGGCATCGCCGAGACGATCGAATGGGCGCGCGCGCTGATGCAACTCGACGCGCTGGTGCTCGACCCCGCGGTGATCCAGGACACGCTGGGCGTGCTGCTCAAGTACCAGGACGACATCGCCCGCATGCAAGGCGGCGAAGCGGCGCGCCTTCTCGAAGAGGTGCGCAACGCGGCGCGTGCACCGGCTTGAGGCTGAGTATGCTGACACCGCATGTGGCAAAGCCGCGGGCGGTTGTGCGCCAGCGACCATCCTGTGCTGCATGCATGTGCAGGGTAGAGCGTGCAAGGCTGCGGGCGGGCAGGCCGGTGCGCGCTACCACGGGCGCCTCGGCCCTGCGGGCCGAGGTTCCCTGCGCTGCTCGCCTCACGAGGGCGGCTCCGCCCCTCGG